>JAJZTO010000071.1 GCA_021848865.1 Myxococcales bacterium | reverse complement strand
CGGGCCCGGCTCGCCGCCGCCGCCGACGGGGCCGGGCAGCACCTGCTCGACGCCGAGGCCGATGCCCCCCTCGACGCCGCGGCGCTGCTGCGCGACCCCGGCGCGGCGCTCCGGGCCCTGCGCCGGGCGCCGATCGCGCTGCGGGCGACGGTGCCGGGGATCGAGCTGGCCCCGCTCGCGGCCCAGGGGCTCCTGCCCGCCGGAGTCGCCGGGCGGCTCACCGCCTCGGCCGAGCTCTCCGGGCCGGCCTCGGCGCCGCGAGGAACGATCCGCGCCGAGGTGGCCGGCGGCGCGGCGGGCGGGTGGCGCGGGCTGGCGCTCCAGGCCTCGGCCACCGCCCGGGAGGCGGCGGTGGACCTCACCGCGCGGGCCGCCGCCGGGAGCGAGGAGCTGCTCGCGGCCACCGCGTCGCTCGGCCTGCCGCCGGAGCGGCTCCTCGACCGGGCCGCCCGGGACGGCGCGGCGCTGCGGGGGGAGGTGACGGCGCGCGGCGTGGACCTCGCCCGCCTCGCCGGCCCGGTCGCGCTGGTCGGGCGCGCCTCGCTGCGCCTCGAGGCCGGCGGCCGGCTCGGCGCCCCCGAGCTCTCGCTCGCCGCCTCGGGCACCGGGGTGGGCGTCGGCGAGCGGCCGCTCGGGGACCTCCAGGCCTCGGCCCACGCCGGCGCGCGGGGGCTCGGCGCCGAGGCGCTGTTCCGGGCCTCGACCGGCGGCACCGTGCGCGGCTCGATCGAGGCGCGCGCCGCGGTCACGCCCGCCGCGGTGGCCAGCGGAGCCCTGGCCGGGGCGCCGATCCACGCGCGGGTCGAGGCCGACGCGCTCGACCTCTCCTTCCTGCCCGTCCTGCTCCCGGGCCTGGTGCGGTCCGCCGCGGGGCGGCTCGACGCCCGGGTCGAGGCCGACGGCACGCTCCGGAGCCCGAGGCCGCGGGGCACGCTGCGGGTGGCCGGCGGGCACGCGGCGGTCGCCGGGCTGGGCGAGTGGCACGGGCTGGAGGTCGAGGCCAGCGCCGACGAGGATTCGCTGGTGCTCTCTCGCCTGGAGGCGAGGCGGGGCGACGGGCGCCTCGACGCCCACGCGGCGCTGCGGGGCCTCTCGCGGCCCGGCGCGCCCGGCGACCTCACCGGCGAGCTGAAGACCACCGGCCTGCTGCTCTCCTGGGAGGGCCAGGAGCTGGTGACGCTGGACCTCGACGCCCGGCTCAAGGGCACCGCCGGCGCCGCCGGGCTCGACGCCGACGTGGAGGTGCTCGGCGGCCAGGCCCGGCTGCCCCGCCGCACCCCGCGGTCGCTCCAGCCGCTCGAACCCCCGCGCGACATCGTGGTGGTGGGGACGGGGCGGCCTCGCTCGATCCGGACCGCGCCGGCGCGCCCCTGGCCCACCTCGGTGCGGGTGCTGCTCCCGGGGAGCTTCCGGGTGGTCGGCGACCAGCCCCGGGCCGACGTGGTGCTGCGCGGCGAGCTGCGGCTCACCCGGGACGGCGGGCCGCTGCTCGCCGACGGGCGCATCGAGGCGCCGAGCGGCTTCTTCGAGGAGTCGGGCCGCCTCTTCACCATCCGCCGCGCCGTGGTCGCCTTCCCGGGCGGCGAGGTGTCGGAGGGCACCGTGGACGCCGAGGCCACCTACGACAACCCGGTGGCCCGTGTGACCATCGCCGTGACCGGACCGGTCGAGTCCCCGGCGGTGAAGATGACCAGCGAGCCGCCCCTCGACGAGGGGCAAATCGCCATGCTCATCGTCACCGGGCGCACCGAGGTGAAGGCCGGCTCGGGGGCGGCCGGCCCGCCCACCGGGACCGACGCCGGTTACGCGCTGCTCGGCACGGTGGCCACCCAGGCGCTGCGCTCGACCCTGCGCGACAAGCTCCCGGTGGACCTGGTGACCTTCGACTCCGGCCAGATCCGCATGGGCAAGTACCTGGGCGACAAGTTCTACGTGGGCTACACGCGTCGCTTCAACGCCAACCCGGAGCTGGGCGAGAACCCCAACGAGGTGCGGGTGGAGTACGAGCTGAGCCCGCGCTGGACGCTGGAGACGCGCTACGGCGACGCCAACACCGGCTCGGCGAGCCTCTTCTGGACGAAGGACTACTAGAACACCGATCGGTTGGGAACGCCTGCAATGACGATCACTGGGGCCGGAGGACGTGGCTCACTTCCTCTGGAGTAGGGCCGGGCCTTGTGCCCGGCCGGCCGCCAGGCCGGGTGCCGTGCAGCCCCCGATGTCCGTCGCGTCGGCCCACGGCGGCTCGCGCCGTAGGGGCGGGGCTCGTCCCCGCCCGAGGGGGACCCACCTCGCGCCGCAGGGGCGGGGCTCGTCCCCGCCCGGGCAACATCGGCGGGGGACAAGCCCCCGCCCTACGGCACGATGACCGCCGGGCCAGGCGCCGTGCCTCCCACGCGTTCAATGGCTGAACCCGCAGCTGCCCCAGAACACCGATCGGTTGGCAACGTCTGGATTGACGATCGCTTGCACACCTCGAAGGTCGCTCAGCCGCATTGACGGTGCGAACCGACGCGGATTCGAGCAGATCGACATGGTGGAACTCCCGGGGAACAGATCGACTTCAAGCTGTTCGGTGCTCCAGTCCGCACGTGCCTTCCGCACCGAGCGGCCCAAGCGCAACGGCGCCAACGCCGGCGAGCGTCTTGGCTCAGATCGAGAGCTGCGGGCGAGCTGGCTTCGCCGAGAGCGACCGAGCGAGGGCCCGGACGACCTCTCCGGCGGCGGAAGTGCTGCGGATTTCGCGGGTCGCTCGAAGTTGAGCCCGAGAGGCCCGGCCGAAGGCCATCAGCAGCGCACGCCTGCTCACGGCGCGAGTGTCACGATCCATTGCCTTCGCCCTCAGTGTGGTACACCGTGAGCCGCAGTTCGAGACCGCTCGACTTCGTCCGCGCAGTTCGGGGGAGGGGTTACCTCATGATACGACTCGGAGTCCCGCTGCTCGGACGGTGGACCCACACGAACTCACGGGGAAGCTCTACGGACCCCCTCCATACTTCGGTGAGGTCCCATTCCATGATGAACAAGGACCATCCCTTCCCCGGCGACTCAGCACGTGACCTGATGTTTCGTCTCGCGGAAAAGGGCGCGGTCGAGGAGACCCGACATGCCTTCGAGACTGGACACGCCTTCCAGGGGCAACAGAACGCTCCCCTGATCGACGCGAAATGACGCCTCGCGTCCGCTGGGGACTCCTGCTGACCATCCTTACCAGTTGGTTGGCGACTGGTGCGCTGACTTTGCTTATCACCGTCGCGCTCATGCGCGAGTGCGGGGGCACAGGGCACTTCCTTTGGCCCGCCCTGGCAACGGTACCCGCCAGCCTGGTGCCCGGCCTCTGGGCGGCACTGCGCGAGCCGGCGCGCTGGCGGACCATGCTCGCGTTCGTGGCGCTCGTCTTGGCACCCGTGGTGGCGCTCATACTGGGCGTTGCATGCCAGCTACAATGGCGGTGACGCAATGGCCGTGAGGCCGACGCTGGCAGCTTGGGTCGTCGAACAACGTAACCAGCAAGGCGCCGGGTGCGAAGAAGGACGCTGAATGAGGAGCTCGTAGGCCAATCCTACCTACGCGAGCGAGACGGTGGGCTTGCAATTGGTCTGCGTTGCCTGTGGGCGCCCGTTGCGCGAGGCGTTGGCGTGAAGCCATGACCGGAGGCCGTATGAACTTGAGGATGACCTTGGCCG
Organism: Myxococcales bacterium; assembly: GCA_021848865.1. GTDB lineage: Bacteria > Myxococcota > Myxococcia > Myxococcales > Anaeromyxobacteraceae > JACRMN01. The sequence goes on along the minus strand of JAJZTO010000071.1, from coordinate 6,263 downwards.
CTGCCGTATTCGCCACGCCTTTCGGCTGTGCGACCGCCCAACTCACATCGAAGGCATCGAGCGTTGTCCTGCTCTCTGCTCCGCCGGGCCCTCAGTGCACGAACCTTGGCAGCGTAATCGGCCAAGGCGGTGGCGCGCCATTGGGCGCGTTTGCCGCAAACGACAGGCTCACTGAGTGGGCCATCCACGACGCAGTGAACAAGGCAGCCGAGAAGGACGCCACCCACGTCGTGCTATCACCGCCGCAACTTGGTGGAGCAAGTGGAACGACATGCACCGCGACGGTGACCGGAGTTGCGTATGGATGCGACAGGCCGGGTGCCGCGAGAACGACACCCGTGCCAGTTCCCGGCAAGTGAAGGATCGCGGACGGCTACGGCACCGTTCTTCGAGCAGGTTCAGTCGAACGTGGAGGCTGCCATCCGCAAGCAGCGTACCCGACAGTGAATGACAACGCGATCGCAACTCCTCCGAGATTGCAACCATCACCTGGCCCGCCGGCGCAACCGACACGCTCCACCGGTCCGTCTCCCGGGCGCCCGCGCAGCGGCCGCGCCGGGGCGCGCCAGGGCGGCGGTGGCCGCTGCGCGATCCCGGCGGCTCCGTCCCGGGCGCGGCCACGGGCCGCCTTGACCCCCAAGCTCTATTTCGGTACCGTTTTACCTGATTCCCTCCGCCGCCCCGGATCCCCGCCCCCACCGGGTCCCCGGGACGGCGGCGCGCCCACCGCCCCGCTATGGAAGCGGCCCGGGCGCCCGAACGACGCCGCGCGAAGGAGCCATGGAAGCCCCGCTCGTCACCCTGCAGTCGGGCCCCCGCGAGAAGCTGCGGCTGGCCTTCGCCGTCAACGGCGAGGAGCGCGAGCTGCTCGTCGAGCCCTACAAGACGCTCCTCGAGGTGCTGCGCGAGGACCTCGGCCTCACCGGCACCAAGCACGGCTGCGAGCTGGGCGAGTGCGGCGCCTGCGCCGTCCTGCTCGACGGCGAGCTGGCGCTCTCCTGCCTGGTGCCGGCGGTGGAGTGCGGCGGCCGGGCCGTCACCACCATCGAGGGGCTGCGCGACGGCCCCGAGCTGCACCCGCTCCAGGCCGCCTTCGCCGACCACGGCGCCGCCCAGTGCGGCTACTGCACCCCGGGGATGATCGTCGCCGCCCGCTGGCTGCTCGACCGCAAGCCCGACGCCACCCGCCAGGAGATCGCCGACGCCCTGGCCGGCCAGCTATGCCGCTGCACCGGCTACCAGCAGATCTACGAGGCGGTGGAGTCGGCGGGCCGGGTGCTCCGCGGCCTGCCGCCGCTGCCGCCGGTGGTGGCCGCCGTCCACGGGGAGGAGCCCCATGGCCGATGACCGGGAGGCCGCGCCCCGCCCCGGCCCGCGGGCCCTCGACGACGACCGGCCCGCCCCCCGCCCCGGCGCGGTCGGCCCGGCGCCGGGCCTCGCGGCGGTGGGCAAGCCGCTGCGCAAGGTGGACGTCCGCGGCAAGGTGACCGGCGAGACCCGCTTCGCCGACGACTACACGATGCCGGGCGCGCTGCACATGAAGCTGGTGCGCAGCACCGTGCCCCACGCCCGCCTCCTCTCGGTGGACGCCTCCGCCGCCCTGGCGGTGAAGGGGGTCCGCTGCGTCCTCACCGGCAAGGACTTCCCCATCGCCTACGGGCTCATGCCGGTGAGCCAGGACGAGCACCCGCTCTGCAACGACAAGGTGCGCTTCGTGGGCGACCCGGTGGCGGCGGTGGTGGCCGCGGACGAGCTCACCGCCCAGGAGGCCGCCGCCCTGGTCCGGGTGGAGTACGAGCCCCTCCAGACCATCGCCACGCCGCAGGAGGCGCTCGCCACCGCGGACCCGCGCATCCACGACTACGGCGACGCCCCCAACGTCCACAAGCTCGTGGCCTTCGACTTCGGCGACGTGCCCGCGGCGCTGGCCGGCGCCGACCAGGTCTTCGAGGACCGCTTCTTCTACCAGGGGAACACCCACCTCCCCATCGAGCAGCACGCCGCCCTGGCCTGGGTGGACCCCGACGGCCGGTTGACCGTCGTCTCCAGCACCCAGGTGGCCCACTACGTCCACAAGGCGCTGGCCAGGGCCCTGGCCCTGCCGCCGGCCCGGATCCGCGTCATCGCCCCGCCCCAGGGCGGAGGCTTCGGCGGCAAGACCGACCCCTTCAACCACGAGATCGTGGTGGCGAAGGCCGCCCTGGTGACCGGCCGCCCGGTGAAGGTCGCGCTGAGCCGCGAGGAGGTCTTCCTCTGCCACCGCGGGCGCCACCCCACGCTGATGCGGATGCGCACCGGCGTGAAGGACGGCCGCATCGTGGGCCACTCGGTGGAGACGGTGCTGGACGGCGGCGCCTACGGCAGCTACGGCGTGGCCTCGGTCCACTACACCGGGGCGCTGGAGACGGTCACCTACCGGATGGACCGGTACCGCTTCCGCGGCTGCCGGACCTTCACCAACAAGCCGCCCTGCGGCCCGAAGCGCGGCCACGGCACGCCCCAGCCCCGCTTCGGCCTCGAGGTCCACCTCGACAAGATCTGCGAGAAGCTGGGGGTGGATCCGGCGGAGTGGCGCATCCGCAACGCCGTCCCACCCGACACCGTGGTGGCGAACTGGATGCGGGTGCGCACCACCGGCCTCGTCGCCTGCCTGGAGGCGGTGGTGAAGGCCTCCGGCTGGCGGGAGCGGCGCGGCAGGCTGGGCCGCGGCCGCGGGCTGGGCATCGCCGCCTCGTCCTACATGACCGGCGCCGGCATCTCCATCACCTTCGGCGACCTGCCCCACACCGGCGTGCAGCTGCTCCTCGACCGCGGCGGCGGGGTCACCGCCTTCTGCGGCGCCTCCGACGTCGGGCAGGGCTCGGACAACGTCCTCGCCCTGATCGTCGCCGAGGTGCTGGGCGTCGAGGTGGGCGACGTGAAGGTCGTCACCGGCGACACCTCCCTGGGGCCGGTGGACCTGGGGAGCTACAGCTCCCGGGTCACCATCATGATGGGCAACGCCGCCATCCAGGCCGCCGAGCGGGCACGCGACCGGCTGGCGGCGGCCGCCGCGGCGAAGCTCGAGGTGCCGGCCTCCCGCCTCTGCTTCGCCGGGGGACGGGTCTTCGACGTCGAGGACCCGGCCAGAGGCCTCACCTTCGCCGAGGCGGTGCAGCGGGCCGAGGCCCAGGCCGGCACGGTGGGCACGGTGGGCAGCTACTCGCCGCCCACGCCGACCCCCCGCTACAAGGGCGGCGGCGTCGGCCCCTCCCCGACCTACTCCTACTCGGCGGCGGTGGTCGAGGTGGAGGCCGACGAGGCCACCGGCGAGCTCTCGGTGGAGAAGATCTGGGTGGCCCACGACATCGGCCGGGCCCTGAACCCGGTGGCGGCGCGTGGCCAGGTGGTGGGCTCCGTCTACATGGGGCTCTCCGAGGCCCTCATGGAGGAGCAGGAGTTCCGGCGGCTCCCGCCCAAGCTCTCCCGGGCGCTGGTCCACCAGGCCCCGTCGATGCTGGAGTACAAGAGCCTCACCTTCCACGAGATGCCGGAGGTGGAGACCATCCTGGTGGAGGAGCCCGACGCCATGGGCCCCTACGGCGCCAAGGAGGTGGGCCAGGGGCCGCTCCTGCCCATCCCGCCGGCCCTGGCCAACGCCGTCCACGACGCCCTCGGCGTCCGGGTGGACGAGGTGCCCATCACCCCGCACAAGGTGCTGGCGGCGCTGGCCGCCCCGGACCGGCGCTACGGGCCGGCCGCCTTCCCCGACGTGCCCTGGCCCGAGCCGCTGCTGGTCCCGCCCCCCTGGGAGGGCGGCGACGGCAAGGCCACCAACGATCGCAAGCGCGAGCGGCGGCTCCCGGGGGCGAAGCCATGATGCGGCTGCCGCGCTTCCGGTACCTGGCGCCGGCCTCGCTGCTCGAGGCGGTGAAGGTGCTCGGCGACCTGGGGCCGGAGGCCCTGCCGCTGGCCGGGGGCACCGACCTGGTCCCCAACATGAAGCGGCGCCAGCAGACCCCGGCGAACCTGGTGGGGCTGCGCGGCGTCGCCGAGCTCCGCGCCGTGAGCGGCGACGCCGCCCGGGGCCTCACCCTGGGGGCGATGACCCGCCTGGCCGAGGTCGAGCGCGGCGCGGTGGCCGCCGGCTGGCCGGCGCTGGCCCGGGCCGCCGCCACCGTGGCCACCCCGGCCATCCGCAACACCGCCACGCTGGGCGGCAACCTCTGCCTCGACACCCGCTGCAGCTACTACGACCAGACCGAGGAGTGGCGCCGGTCGATCGGCTACTGCATGAAGCGGGAGGGCGAGACCTGCTGGGTGGCGCCGGGCTCGGACCGCTGCTGGGCCGTCTCCTCCTCCGACACCGCGCCGGTGCTCTGCGCGCTGGGCGCCGAGGTGACCCTGCGCTCCCGCGGCGGGGAGCGGCGCATCCCCGCGGCCGACCTCTTCGCCGACGACGGCATCCGCCACCTCACCCGGCGCCCCGACGAGCTGCTCACCGCGGTGCACCTGCCGCCGGTCGAGCCCGGCCAGCGCACCGTCTACCTGAAGCTCCGGCGCCGCGGCTCCTTCGACTTCCCGGTCCTGGGGGTGGCGGGGCGGGTGCGGCTCTCCGCCGGCGGGACGGTGGAGTCGGCCCGGATCTTCCTGGGGGCGGTGGGCTCGCGGCCCCAGGAGGCCCGCGCCGCCGCCGACTTCCTCGTCGGCCGGCGGCTCGGCGACGAGGAGACGGTCCGGGAGGCCTCGCGGCTGGCCACCCAGATCGCCAAGCCCATGCAGAACACCGACCTCACCCTGGGCTGGCGCAAGGGCGTGGCCCGGGAGTACGCGGCCCGCGCCCTGCGGGAGCTGGGCAGCTGACGGGCCGGGCCATGGCGCGCGACCTGACCCTCGCCCCGGTCACCGTCGATCGCTCCCGGTCGCCCCCGGCCCTCGACTTCGCCCCGGGCTTCAACGCCGCCGTCCCCTTCGTCGACCGGCACCTCGCCGAGGGGCGCGGGGCCAAGGTGGCCATCCGCAGCGCCGCCGGCGACGTCACCTACGCCGAGCTGGCCGAGCGGGTGAACCGCTGCGGCAACGCCCTGCGGGGCCTGGGGATCGAGCCGGGGCAGCGGCTGCTGATGGTGGTGAAGGACTGCCCCGCCTTCTTCTACCTGTTCTGGGGCGCCATCAAGGCCGGCGTCGTCCCGGTGCCGCTCAACACCATCCTCCGGGCGGAGGACTACCGCGGCATGATCGAGGACTCGGCCTGCTCGGCGGTGGTCTGGTCGCCCGAGTTCGCCGCCGAGGTCGGGCCTGCGCTGGCCGCCGCCCGCCCCGGCCGCCGCGTCGCGCTGCCGGTCGAGGGGCCGGGGCGGAGCCTCGCGGCGCTCCTGGCGGAGGCCTCGCCGGAGCTCCGGGCCGTCCCGGCCGCCGCCACCGCCACCTGCTTCTGGCTCTTCTCCTCCGGCTCGACCGGCCGGCCCAAGGGCGTGGTCCACCGGCACCGCGACATGGTGGCCACCAGCGAGCTCTTCGGGCGGGGGGTGCTGGGCATCGGCGAGGAGGAGGTGATCTTCTCCGCCGCCAAGCTCTTCTTCGCCTACGGGCTCGGCAACGCCATGACCTTCCCGCTCTGGGCCGGGGCCACGGTGGTGCTGCTCGACGCCCGCCCCACCGCCCAGAACACCCTGGCCACCATCGAGCGCTTCCGCCCCAGCCTCTACTTCGGCGTGCCCACCCTCTACGCGGCGCAGCTTCAGGAGCTGGAGCGCTCCCGGCCGGATCTCTCCTCGATCCGGCTCTGCGTCTCCGCCGGCGAGCCGCTCCCCGCCGACGTCTACCGCCGCTGGAAGGAGCGCACCGGCCTCGACATCCTCGACGGCATCGGCTCGACCGAGGCGCTCAACACCTTCGTCTCCAACCGGCCCGGCGACGTGCGCCCCGGCACCAGCGGACGGCCGGTGCCGGGCTACGAGGTCCGCATCGTCGACGAGGGCGGGGCCGAGGTGGGGACCGGCGTGCCCGGCCGCCTCCAGGTGAAGGGTCCCTCCACCGCCGCCTTCTACTGGAACAACCCGGAGAAGACCGCCCAGACCATGCGCGGCGAGTGGCTCGACACCGGCGACACCTACCTGCGCGACGCCGACGGCTACTACCAGCACTGCGGCCGCAGCGACGACATGCTCAAGGTGGGCGGGATCTGGTGCTCCCCCATCGAGATCGAGTCGCGGCTGGTGAGCCACCGGGCGGTGCTGGAGGCGGCGGTGGTGGGCCGCCCCGACGCGGCCGGGCTGGTGAAG
>JAJZTO010000070.1 GCA_021848865.1 Myxococcales bacterium | reverse complement strand
TGCTGGCCCGGGAGCTGACCAAGCTGCACGAGGAGCTCGCGCGCGGCCGGCTCTCCGAGCTGGCCGTGCGCTTCCCGGGCGAGGTGCGGGGCGAGGTGACCCTGGTCGTGGAGGGCGCGCCGGAGGCCGAGGGGGAGGCGGTGGCCGCGGCGGCGGAGGAGGCCGAGCCGCTCGAGGCCGAGCTGGCGCGGCGCCTGGAGGCCGGGGAGTCGCCCAGCGCCCTGGCCCGGGAGGTGGCGCGGGCGCGCGGACTCCCGCGGCGCGAGGTCTACGCGCGCATCACGCGGCTGAAGGAGTCCGGCGGCGGCGTCAGAAGGTGATGGCGGCGTTCACCGCCACCGACAGCAGGGTCGACTCGATGACGCGGAAGCGCCGGCCCGGCAGGTCCCAGCGGAAGTCGAAGTTGGGGTTGGTGGGCGGGTAGACCACCTCGTTGGAGACGTGGCCCAGCGCCTCGCCGCTGACGAGGTGCGAGGTGTCGTACTGGTAGCTGCCCAGGGCGGAGAGGGTGATGTACCGGGAGGCGCGCAGCTGGAGCCCCAGCGAGGCGGCGGCGCTGAGGTAGGCCTGGTTGTGCATCAGCTTGCCGGTGGCCGGGGTCAGCTCGTCGTACCAGCGGCCGCTGGAGGTGACGTCGCCCGAGAGCCGCAGGTCGATGCTGAACTTCTGCGAGGTGGCCGCGTCCTCGTAGGGCACCAGCTCCGCGCCGAAGATCATCCCGGCGACCAGCGGGGGGTCGGCCTCGGCGAGCTTCTTCGCCCCGGTCTGGCACAGGGCCGGCGAGACCGAGGTCATCTGGCCGATGGCCGCGAGCTCGGCGGCGTGGTCGCAGTTGGAGTAGGTGCCGCTCGACTTCTGCGGGATGCGGAGGTGCGCCTGGAAGTAGGGATCGGCCGGCCCCATGCGCTTCGAGAGGGCCGTGGCCAGCTCGTAGACCCAGATCTTGCGCCCCACCCCGGCGCGCTTCGAGGAGGCGAAGCTCGGCGCGTCGAAGAAGCTCGCCGCGGTGAGGCGGCCGGCGGCCGGGTCGAAGCCGGCGGCGGTGGGCGCGGTGAGGTCGATGGAGACCACCCAGGTCGGCGCGAACGGGACCTTGCGCTCGTTGAGGATGCCCCAGGCGATCCCCGCCTTGAGGTCGCCGAGGGCCCCGCCGGCGTGGAGGGTCTTGCCCACCGGGAAGAAGGGGCAGCCCGGGGAGGCGCAGACCGCTCCGTCGGCGTTGATGCCGTAGTAGGGCGGGGTGAGTGCGGGGTTGGGCGTGAGGGCCGAGGTGCCGTCGGAGGCGTCCTTCCAGGTGGCGTCGTCGTTCAGCACGTAGGGCAGCTCGGCGCGCAGCTCCAGGTCGTGCCAGAGGCCGACGTGGAGCGCGGGCACCAGGCGGTTCGTCACCTGCGAGTAGTCGAGCTCGACGTTGTCGTTGACGGTCCCGATGCCCGTGGTCCCGCCGTTGTCGCCGTACTCGCGGGTGATGCGGGCGTGGTGCTGGGTCCGTTCCCAGCGGACCTCGACCCGGAGGTCGAAGGCGTTGTCGGGCTCCCCGCTGGAGGAGACGCGGGTGATCTCCGCGCCCAGGGCCGGCGCGGCCGCGAGGGTGCCGGCGATCAGGGTCGCGAGGGTGCGGAGCCGCCCCATCTTGTCTCCTCCGTGCGAGCGGAAACCCGTGTGAACAGGAAGGAAAACTCGGATGGGACGCTAGCAGCGGGCCCGAATGGGGTCAAGTTGCCGCCCGCCGATCACTCGTCGGTCCCGCGCAGCCCCAGCTCCTTCATCTTCACCTGGAGCGACTTCCGCGAGATCTGGAGCTTCTTGGCGGCGCGGGTGACGTTCCCGCCGGTCTCCTCCAGGGCCCGGGAGATGAGCTCCTTCTCCAGCTCGGCCTGGGCCTGGCGGACGATCTCCTTCATCGAGGCGCCGCTGGGGGCGGCGATGGCGCCGAGCGGGCCGACCGCGGCGATGGGGGCGGGCACGCCCCCGCGCTCGCGCAGGCTGTCGGGCAGGGAGGCGGCCAGGATGGTGGGACCGTCGGCGAAGAGCACCGATCGCTCCATCAGGTTCTCCAGCTCGCGGATGTTCCCGGGCCAGGAGTAGGCGAGCAGCAGCTGCAGGGCCTCGTCCTCGATGCCCTCGACGCGCTTGCCCAGCCGGCGGTCGTACTTCTCGATGAAGTGGGACACCAGCGGCGGGATGTCCTCGCGCCGCTCCCGCAGCGGCGGGAGGGCCATGGGGACCACCGCCAGCCGGTAGTAGAGGTCCTCGCGGAAGCGCCCCTCGGCGATGAGGGCCTTGAGGTCGCGGTTGGTGGCGGCGACGAGCCGCACGTCCACGTGGATGGTCTTGATGCCGCCGACCCGCTCGAACTCCGACTCCTGGAGCGCGCGCAGCAGCTTCACCTGCATCTCCACCGGGATCTCGCCGATCTCGTCGAGGAAGAGCGTCCCGCCGTCGGCCAGCTCGAAGCGGCCCGGCTTCGACCCGACCGCGCCGGTGAAGGCGCCCTTCTCGTAGCCGAACAGCTCGCTCTCCACCAGGTCCTTGGGGATGGCGGCGCAGTTCACCTTGATGAGGGGCCGGTCGCGGCGCGAGGAGCCGTGGTGGATCTCCCGGGCCACCAGCTCCTTGCCGGTGCCGCTCTCGCCGGTGATGAGCACGGTGGAGGGCGAGTCGGCCACCCGCGCCACCATGTCGAAGACCTGCCGCATCGCGGCCGACTGGCCCACCAGCGGGGGCCGCTCGCCGCCCGGCGCGGCGTGGACGTTCTGCCGCTCCAGCTCGTGGGCCCGCGCCGCCTTGGCGATGACCTTCTTCAGCTCCTCCTGCTCGAAGGGCTTGGTGACGTAGTCGAAGGCGCCCGCCTTGAGGGCGGCCACGGCGCTGTCCACCGTGCCGTGGGCGGTGATGAGGATCACCGGCACGTCCGGGTACTGGACCCCGACGCGCTGCAGCAGCTCCATGCCCCCGAGCCGCGGCATCACCAGGTCGGTGACCACCACCTCGACCGGCGTCTTCTGGAGGACCGCCAGCGCCTGCTCGCCGTCGGCGGCGGTGGTGACCTCGTACCCCTCGCGCTTCAGCATGGCCGCGAGGACGCGCCGGATGTTCAGCTCGTCGTCGACGATCAGGACGTGGGCCACGGGCCGACTCCTACCATCATTCCGGCCGGAGGGGCATCGCTCCGGCGGCGGAGCCACCCGCGCTAGACGGCGCGGTCGGGGCGGCGCTTCCGGCGGCGGCGGCGGGAACGGCCGCGCTCGGCCGCCGGCGGGGTCGGGGCGCCGGTCCGCTCCTCGGCGCGGGGCTCGGGCTTCTCCTCCCAGAGCGCCGGCAGGGAGATGACGAACTCGGCCCCCTCGGCCGGGGCGGAGCGCACCACGATCGAGCCGCCGTGGGCCCGGACGATGCGCTGGCAGATGGCGAGCCCCAGGCCCGTCCCCTTCTCCTTGGTGGTGTAGAAGGGGACGAAGATGTGCTCGCGGGCCTCCTCGGGGACGCCCGGGCCGGTGTCGCGGAAGATCACCTCGACGGTGTCGCTGCGGCGGGGCGCCTCGCGCCACACCGCCAGCTCGTCGCGGGCCAGGCGGGTGGCGACATCCAGGCGGCCGCCGCGGGGCATGGCCTGCACCGCGTTGAGCGCCAGGTTGAGGAACACCTGGCGCAGCTGCTCCGCGTCGCAGCTCACCCGGGGCAGCGGGCGCTGCAGCTCGACCTGGAGCTCCACCGCGGGCGGCACCTCGTTGCCGAGGAGCTTCAGGGTCCGCTCCAGGACGTCGTTCACGTCTCCCGGGACCAGCTGGGTGTTGGCCGGGCGGGAGTAGTCGAGGAACTGCGAGACCACGCCGTTCAGCCGGCGCACCTCGTCGGCGATGATCCCCAGGAACTCGCGCTGCTGCTCGGCGTCGGCCTCGGCCGGCCGGGGGCCCTTGGCCTCCGCGGGCACCAGCAGCTGGATGGCCCCCTGGATGGCGGCCAGGGGGTTGCGGATCTCGTGGGCCAGCCCGGCCGCCATCTCGCCCAGTGCCGCCAGCCGGTCGCGCTCCTTCATCTGCTGGTAGAGCTTGGAGTTCTCGATGACCAGCGCGGCCCGCTCCGCCACCTCGAGCAGCGCGGCGATCTCGTTCGAGGCGAAGGCCTCGGGCACCCGCTCGTCCCAGCAGGCCAGGAAGCCGATGACCCGGTCGCCGGCGGTGAGCGGCATGCAGATGCCGGCCTTCATGGAGGACATGGCGCTGCGGGCGTCCCCGAGCCGCTTCAGCTCCTCGGCGACCGCGGCCGGCCCGGCCCGGCCGCCGCCCTCCGGCGGGAGCAGGGCCCGCAGCTCGCCCATGCGCCGGTCGATGTTCTCGAGGAGGATGGCCTTCTGGGCGGTCCCGGCCGCTCCCAGGATGGCCCGGGCCGTGGCCGGCTCCAGGAAGGGGGAGGGCGGCGGGCCGCGGGCGTCGAGCAGCCGGTAGCCGGGCCGGTCGTCGGCCACCAGCCAGAGGGAGGCGTGGGTGACGCGCCGGGTCTCGACGAGCCCGTCGAGGAGCACCGACCCCAGCCGCAGCGGGTCGATCACCGTGGCGATGCGGTCGCGGAGGGTCTCGAGCTGCCGGACCAGCTCGTACCGCTCGCGGAACAGCGTCACCACCACCCACTCCTCCACCTTGTCCCGCATGGGCTCGAAGAGCGAGAGGATGACGAAGGAGGCCACCAGGGTGTTGAAGAAGAAGAGCTCCGGCCGGTTCCCCACCCAGGAGACCAGCCCGCCGTAGACCGCCACGAAGACCAGCCCGACGGCGATGGCCACCACCACCTTCCCCAGGAACTCGTGCAGGTCGAGCAGCCGGTGGCGCTGCAGCGTCTGCGAGAGGAAGAACATGAAGAAGGTGAGGGCCATGGCCCCGAGGCCGTCGAGCGGGTAGGGGATCCCGAAGCGCGGCAGCACGTCGAGGGTGGAGAAGAGCAGCGCCACCACGGCGCCGACGAAGAGGTACTGGAGCCGGGCGCGCTCGACGCGGGTCGGGGCCGCCAGCAGCTTGCGCCAGAGCACCGAGAGGGAGGCGGCGAGGCCGGTCACCACGTAGACGGTCACCGCCACCTGGGCGATCCGCGAGTGGACCAGGGGCGAGAGCGCCACCGCCAGCCCGGAGAGCGAGCCCCCGAGCATGGCGTTGCGGGCGCGGCGCGCCGGCCGCCGGGCCACGCCCAGGAACTCGAGGAAGAAGGCCAGGGCGGTGGCCGGCAGCAGGGCGGCGGTGGCCACGGCGATGCGGGGCCACAGCGCCAGCGGAGCGGCGCCGCCCGACCAGCGCATCAGGAAGTCGGCGAGCGAGTAGAGCCCGAGGTTGGCGGTGAAGAGGGCGAAGAGGGTGAAGACCCGGGGCCGGTTGTCGCGCAGCAGCGCCGCGCCGGCGAGCGCCAGCATGACGATCCCGGCGAGGAGCGTGGCCTGTGTGCGGATGTCCACCGCGGGGGATCCTACGCGAAAAGCGGCGCCCGATCCCGCGCCCGGTGCGGCGGGGCTTGACCGCGCGGGCGGCCGGGACACACTCTCGACGCATGGTCTCGCTCGCGCTCCTGGCGCTGCTCGGCGCCGCGGCGCCCCCCGCCGCCGGTCCGGTCCCCCGGCCCCGCTTCACCGCGGCCGACGCCGCGCCGCTCTTCGCCGGCGCGCAGGCCGAGGCGGTGGCGGCGCTGGCGGCGGGCCGGGCCGCGGAGGCCATCCCGGCGCTCGCGGCCTCGCCCGCCCCGGAGGCCCGGTACCTCGAGGCGCTGGCGCTGCTCGGGGCGGGGCGGGCCGACGAGGCGGCCACCCGGCTCGACGGGCTCGAGGCGCAGCTGCCGATCCTGGCCGACCGGATCGCCTGGCTCATGGGCCAGGCGCTGGAGGCGGGCGGGCGGCCCGCCGAGGCGGTCCTGGTCTGGGCGCGGATCGGGGCCGGGTCGCTGCTGCGGGGCGACGCGGCCCTGGCCCGGGCGCGGCTGCTGGCGGCCTCGGGCGACGCGGGCGCCGCCCTGGAGGCGCTGGCGCCGCTCCTCGGGCTCGCCGCCCCCGACGACCTGTCCCGCGCCGACGCCGGGGCCGCGGCGCTGCTCGCGGCCGGCCGGATCGAGGCCGGGGGCGGAGAGCGGGAGCTGACCCAGGCGCGGTCCGACCTGCTCCAGTGCTGGATCGGCCACCCCCTGGCGCCGGCGGCGCCGCGCTGCCGGGTGGCGCTCCGCGCCCTCCCCGGGCGCTTCGGCGAGCCGCCGCCGCTCCAGGGCGCGCTGCGCCGGGCCGAGACGCTGCTCGACGCCAACCGCAACCGCGCCGCCATCGCCGAGCTGAGGTCGGTCCGGGCCGCCCTCCCGGTGGACGCGCCGGCCTCCCCGGACGCCTGCCGGGTCCGGCTGGCGCTGGGCCGCGCCTACCGCAAGGAGCGCCAGTACCGCAAGGCCATCGACCTGCTCGCCCCGGCGCTGGCCGCCTGCCCGGCCGCGCCGGACCGGGTGAAGGCGCTGCACGCCCTCGCCTCGGCCTCGGCGGTGGTGGAGCCCGACAAGGCGGTGGACCGCTACCGGCAGCTCGCCCGGGAGTTCCCCGACAGCCCGGTCGCCGACGACGCCCTCTACTTCGCGGCCGACCTCCTGGCGCGGGCCGGCGACGCCGCCGGGGCCCAGACCCTGCTCGCCGAGATCGTGGAGCGCTACCCGCGGGGCGACTACCGGCCCGAGGCCCTGTTCCGCTCCGCCTGGATCTCCTGGCGCGCCGGCGCCACCGCGGCGGCGCTGGCGTCGCTGGAGCGGTGCCAGCGCGAGTACGAGGCCACCGACCCGTACGAGTTCGCCCGGGCCGCCTACTGGCGGGCGCGGATCCTGGCGCAGCGCAAGGGGAAGGGGGATCGCGCCGCCGCCGTGGCGCTGTGGCGGACGCTGGTGGAGCGCCACCCGGCCGACTACTACGGCCTGCTGGCGAGGGCGCGGCTGGCCGAGGTGGCGCCGAAGTCGCCCGAGGCCCGCTGGCGCCGGCCGGCGCCGCCGCCCGAGGGCTTCCGCTACGACCCGGGCCGCCTGCGGGGCGACCGCCACTTCGAGGCCGGGCTGCTGCTGCTGCGCATGGGCCAGGACCGGGCGGCCGCCGAGGAGCTGCGGGCGGTGGATCGGGCCCGGCTCTTCCCGGTCGAGCCGGCCGGCTTCGATCCCCTCCTGCTCGTCGCCGAGCTGCTCCACCGGGCCGGCGACCACCGGGCCGGGCACAACCTGGTCCGCGCCGTCGCCCGGCAGGTGCTGCGCCAGCGCCCGGAGGGGAAGGCGCTGCGGATCTGGCGGATCGCCTATCCGGCCGCGTTCCGCGACGAGGTCGAGCGCTGGGCCCCGGGCGCCGGCGTCCCCACCGACCTGCTCCAGGCCATCATGCGGGAGGAGAGCGCCCTCGACCCGGCGGCGGTGTCGGCGGCCGGCGCGGTCGGCCTGACCCAGCTGATGCTGCCCACGGCCCAGGCGCTGGCCCGCCGGCTGAAGCTGCACCGGACGCTCCGGAGCGCCGACCTCATGGACGGCCCGCTCAACATCCGGCTGGGCGCCCAGCACCTCGGCGACGTCCTGCGCCGCTTCGGGGCCTCGGCCCCGCTGGCGGTCGCCGCCTACAACGTCGGGGAGGGGGCGGTGCGCGGCTGGCTGCGGGAGCGAGGGGCCCTGCCCCTCGACGAGTTCATCGAGGAGATCCCGGTCCAGGAGACCCGCGGCTACGTGAAGCGCGTGCTGCGCTCCTACGCCGCCTACCGGCTGCTGTACGGCGGGCCGGGCGAGCCGCCCCTGCCCCTGGCCCAGCGGCTGCCGGCCCCGCGCTGACCGGCCCGGCATCGTGCAAATCCGCCGCGCGGCTGCTACATTCCGTCGCAGGCCCCATGCTCCTCGACACCGGCGTCCTCGTCCTCAACAGGGTCTACCAGCCCGTCCACGTCACCTCGGTCCGGCGCGCCTTCACCCTGCTGTACCAGGGCGCGGCCCGGGCCATCGACGAGCAGTTCCAGCTCTTCGACTTCGAGAGCTGGAGCGCGCTGGCGGCGGCGGCCCACGAGGAGGCGGTCGGCACGGTGGACCGGCGCATCCGCGTCCCGCGCGTCATCGTGCTGCTGGCCTACGACCGCCTGCCCCGCGCCCGGGTGCGCTTCTCGCGGTTCAACATCTACGCCCGCGACGACAACACCTGCCAGTACTGCGGGCGGCGCTTCCGGCGGTCCGACCTGAACCTGGACCACGTGGTGCCGCGCTCACGCGGCGGCAGCACCAGCTGGGAGAACGTGGTCTGCTCCTGCGTCGCCTGCAACCTCCGCAAGGGCGGGCGCACGCCGGACGAGGCGGGGATGGGGCTGCTGCGGGCGCCGGTGCGGCCCCGCTGGACGCCCATGTTCCGCACCGCGGCGCGCCGGGCGCTCTACCGGCAGTGGCGCCCGTTCCTGTCGCTGGCCGACGCCGCCTACTGGAACGCCGAGCTTCTGGACTGATGGTGCAGGAGGGGTAGGATCCCCACACCGTGGCCGATGCCCCGACCCTGAAGCTGGTCACCCCGGTGCCCCTCGCGGCGCCGGCCGGGAAGCGGCGCGCCCCCTCGCGGCGCACCACCCGGGCCCGGCGGGTCCTCTCGGTCGGGGGCGGGAAGGGCGGCATCGGCAAGAGCCTGGTCGCCGCCAACCTGGGCATCGAGCTGGCCCGGCGCGGGCGCAGCGTGGTGCTGGTGGACGCCGACCTGGGCGGCGCCAACCTCCACACCTGCCTGGGCGTGGAGCTGCCCCGCACCTCGCTCTCCGACTTCGTGGAGCGGCGCGTGGAGCGCATCGAGGAGGTGGTGGTGCCGACCGGCGTCCCGAACCTCGGCCTGATCTCGGGCGCCCTCGACCACCTGGACGCCGCCAACCCCAAGCACGCCCAGAAGATGCGCCTGATGCGCCACATCCTGGCGCTGGACGTGGACTACGCCATCCTCGACCTGGGGGCGGGGACGGCGCTCAACGTCCTCGACTTCTTCCTGGTGTCGGACCACGGCCTGCTGGTGCTGGTGCCGGAGCCGACCGCGGTCGAGAACGTCTACCGCTTCGTGAAGGCCGCCTTCTGGCGCCGGGTGCGCAACGTGGTGGCGGTGTACGGCTTCGAGGAGGCGCTGCGCGAGGTGATGGGGGACGGCGCCTTCCGCAGCCCGGTCGAGGTGATCGCCGCGCTGCGCGAGCGCCACCCCGAGGCCGGCGCCACGCTGGAGAAGGAGCTGCACGCCTTCCGTCCGCGGCTGGTGGTGAACCAGGCCCGCACGCCGCAGGACGCCGAGCTGGGGAAGGCGGTGGTGGCCGCCTGGAAGAAGTACTTCGGGCTCTCCATGGACTACCTGGGGAGCATCGAGCACGACGAGGCGGTGTGGCGCAGCGTGCGGGCCCGCAAGCCGCTGCTCCTGGCGCGGCCCGAGGCGCCGGCGGCCCGGAGCTTCGCCGCCATCGCCGACGGGCTGTTCCGCATCGACGCAGGGGGAGAACGGAGCGACGTTCCACCGTGAAGCCGCTCGCCGAGCAGACGCTGTACGAGATCCTGGAAGTGCCCGACGACGCGCCGCTGGGGGAGATCCAGCGCGCCTACGACCGGGCCCGGTCGCTCTACGGCCCCGGGTCGCTGGCCACCTACACGCTGATGGCGCCCGAGGAGCAGGTGCTGCTGGGCCAGCGCATCGAGGAGGCCCGCCACGTGCTCTTCGACCCGGTGGCCCGGGCCGGCTACGACGCCCGGCTGGCCAGCGGGACGCCCGTCCCCCGGGCCGGCCGGACCTCCGACAGCCGGCCGACCGTCACCGCCACCGTGCCGCCGGGCTTCCAGCTGTCGCCCGAGGCCCCGCCGGGCGCCCCGGCCGGCGTCGCCGCCGCGCCTCCCGCGGAGACGCCCCCGGCCGCCTTCCCGGCACCCGACGCACCGGTGGTGCCGCCGGCCGCGGCGGAGGAGGCGCCGGCCCCCGCGGCCTCGACGCCCCCGGTGGTG
>JAJZTO010000069.1 GCA_021848865.1 Myxococcales bacterium | reverse complement strand
CACCTCGGCGCCGCGCAGCCAGAGCGCGGCGTGGCCCGGGCGGGCGGGCGTGGCGGCGAGGTGGCGCTCCAGCACCGCCAGCACCTCGGCCCGCCGGCCGGCGTCGAGGTGCATCTCCAGCAGCTGATGGGCCGCGGTCTCCGACTGCGGATCCAGCTCCAGCACCCGCTCCAGCGCCCGCCGGCTGCGCTCGGCGTCCCCGAAGCGCGTGAGCCAGGCGTGGGCCAGCCGCAGCTGGACGGCGGCCTGCGCCGCCCGGTCCTTCGTCGCCACCGCCAGGTGCTCCAGCGCCTCCACCTGCCCGCGCCAGTCCTGCCGCTCCGAGGTCCAGCGCTCCAGGAAGTCGAGCCCCTCGGCGTTGCCCGGCCAGAGCTGCATGGCCTTGTCGAACAGCTCGTGCACCCGCGCCGCCGCCCCCTCGCCGTCGGCGCCGAAGGCGGCGTGCAGCTCGGCGGCGCGCAGCGTCGCCCGGGCGGCGCTGCGCCGCTCGCGGGCCGCCTCGGCCTCGGCCAGCTGCTGCGCCACCAGGTCCCGCCAGGCGCGCGGGGTGGCCTTGGCCCGCTCCAGCGCCCCCGCCGCGCCGGGCGCGGCCCGGTCCAGGGAGACCGCCTCGATGAGGGCGTCGAGCGCCAGGCCGTGATCCAGCGGCTGCTCCAGGAGCAGCGTCCCCAGGCGGACGTAGTCGCCCGCCAGGGCCTTGCGGTCGGCGCCGGCGTCGCGCGCCTGGTCCAGCAGCCGCTTGGCGGCGCCGAAGCGGCGCAGCGCCAGCTGGCAGTCGAGCGCCCGCTCCCGCGCCTCGCCGAGCTCGGGATCGGCCCGGACGGCGCGCGCGTACAGCAGCGCCGCCCGGTCGCGCCGCAGCAGCATCTCCTCCCACAGCCGCGCGGCCCGCAGCCACAGCAGCGCGGCGGCGCGCCGGTCCGGCTCGTGGGTGGCCTGGCGCTCCAGCGCCTCGGCCGCGCCGGCGGCGTCGCCGCGCTCCTCGGCCACCCGCACCAGGGCGGCGTGCGCCGGCCGGTGGCCGGGATCGGCGTGCAGGGCCTGGCGCAGCAGCTCGTCGGCCCGCGCCGCGCTCCGCGATCCCTGGCCGCCGGCCTCGGCCGCGCGGGTGAGGAGCGCCGCGGCCGCCGCGGGCGACGGGGCCCGCCGCGCCTGGACCTCGAGGAGCCGGATCAGGTCGTCGAAGCGCCCCTCGCGCCGGTACAGCGCGTCGAGCGCGTCGAGCGCCGCCGCGTCGCCCGGGGAGGCCTCGAGCGCCGCGAGGTGCGAGCGGATCAGGTCGTCCGGTACGGCAGTGGTCACGGTGCCTCAAGTGCCCGGAAGTCGGCACGAAAGGATAGATCGGGGACCCGCGCCGGGGAAGGAATCGGGCTAGAAGGTGTAGCGAAGGGTGGGCGCGACGGCGATGGCGGGCGATTTCGCCTTCAGTGCGTAGAGGCCGTCCACCGCCAGGCCCACCGAGAAGTGGCGCAGGCGCGTGTAGTACTCGACGCCGGCGCCGAGCCCGACCTGCGTGTCCTGCGTGCCGAAGAGGCCGTGCGGCTCGGTGACGAACCGGACGCCGCGGCCGTGGAGGTAGAGGAAGACCCGCTCCACGCCCTGGCCGTCGCGGAAGCCGGCGAAGGACCAGCGGGCGTCGGCGCCGCCGCCCACCACGCTGAAGGACCCGTAGGAGACGGCGGCCTGCGGCACCTCGCCGAGCACCACCGCGGCCAGGGAGAAGCGCGGGCCGAGGTCGCCGCCCAGCAGCAGCGCGGCGTGGAGCCCCGACCCCATCCCGCCCCCCGTCCCCGCCGAGGGGTAGCGCGCCGGCTCGGCCACCGGGGTCTCGAGGTAGCCGACCCAGCCGGCCTCCAGGCCGGCGAAGAGGCCGCGCTCGACCTCGCGGAAGCGCGGCGCGCGCGGATCCACGGGCAGGGCGGGCGCCGCCTCCTGCGCGGCGGCCGCGGCGGCGGAGAGCAGGACGGCGAGGGCGGTGGCGATCCGGGTCTTCACTAGCCTCCCGAGGTCCGGAGGATCCAGGGGTACTTCACGATGGCGATCCCGCCGCCCTTGGGCTTGGGGAACTGCCAGGTGACGATGCGGGACATGATGCACTTCTGGACGGTGTCGTTGAGGAGCGTGGTGTCGCTGTGGATCACGCAGCCGGAGGCGTGCCCCTCGGGCCCGATCTGCCACTGGACGGCCACCTTGCCCTCCAGCTTGGGGTTCACCACCAGCTCCTGCTCGTAGCAGTAGCGCACCTCGCTGGCGTGCTCGCGGATCACCTTGCGGATCAGCTCCGGGTCGATGGCCCCGAGGATCTTCACGTTGGTGGTGTCCACCGCCACGTCGCGGTCCGACTTGCGCCCCAGGCCGCCGACGCCGGAGCCGTACCCGCCCAGGCCGCCGCCGCGCCCCTTGGTGCCCACCGCGCCGATGCCGATGGTCTGGCCGGCGCCGCCGCCGCCCGTCCCGGTGCCGCGGATGCCGAGCCCCCCCATGCCCCGGCTGTCCCCGACCACCGGGCCGAACATGTTGCCCACCGCCCCCTTGAGATCGCCGCCCAGGCCGCCCTGGCCGAAGATGGTGGAGAGGCCGCCGGGCGCCCCCCGCCCCTTCCCCAGCGCCGCGAGCAGGCCGGTGTTCTTGACGATGTCCTTGGCGTTCGGGTCGATGGCCTTGGGGGCCGAGCGGGCGTTGGTCCGGGGCGCGTCCTTCTTGCCCATCTGCCCCTCGGTGCCCTTGTGCTTCTCCGCCATCTCCCCCGGCTCCTGCCCCTTCAGCTCCTGGGCCAGCTTGTCGAGGGCCGGGTTCAGCTTGGCCTGGGGCTCGGGGGGCTTGATGACGAACTTCGCCATCCGCGAGGGGTTCTTGAAGAGGTCGTCGGCGACCGTGTCCACGCCTTGCGGCCAGTTGGCGGCCGCCACCATGAAGCCGGACTGCACGAAGAGCAGGACCAGGAAGAGGTTCAGGTAGCGGGTGTCGAGCCGCTCCCACCAGGGCACGATGGCCTGGCGCGGCGGGCGGCGCACGCGCGCCTCGAAGCGCAGCCCCGAGCCCACCTCGGCCCGCACCGTCCCGTCGGCGGGCACCGCCACGCCGTAGGCCCCCTCCAGCTTGTCGTCGGGGGAGGCCTGGCGCTCCTTCACCAGCTGGCCGATGGGCCGGACCTCCCCGCCCCGCTCCACGCCGCCGGTCATCCCGCGGGCGAAGAGGAAGCGGTAGTCGCCGTCCTGCCAGCGCAGCAGCGGGAAGGGCTTCACCGGGAGATCGACCCCCTCGACGCGGAAGTCGCAGCCGTCGCCCTCGCCGGCGGTGATCGGCCGGGCCGGCTTCACGAAGGTGCCGGCCTCGAGCAGGGTGTCGCCCCACAGCAGCCGGAGCTCCACGCCGAGCTCGGCGCCGTCGAGCGCCAGCGGCGCCGGCGCCGGCTTCGCGTGGGCCCGAGGGGAGGCGGGGGCCCGCGGCGTGGGCGGGGCCGGGGCCGCGGTCGGGGCCGGGGTCGCGGTCGGGGCCGCGGTCGGGGTCGCGGCCGCGACCGGTGCCGTGGTCGCGGTCGGGACCGGGGCGAGGGGCGGCGCAGGCGCCGCTGCCTCCACCGCGGCGCCCTCCACCTCGACGACGACGCGCATCCCGCCGATCTGGAACTGGTCGCCCGGGTGCAGCGGCGCCTTGGAGATCTTCCTGCCGTTCAGCAGCGTGCCCCCCGGGCTGCCCATGTCGATGATCGACATGCGCCCGTCGGCCGCCACCTCCACCACCGCGTGGATCCGCCCCACCCGCTCGTCGTCCAGGCAGAGGTGCGCCGACGAGAGCCGCCCGATCTTGACGATGTCCCGGGTGAAGGCCTCGGCGCGGAGGAACTCCTCGCCGCGGAACACCCGGAGCGTGAAGGGAGGGGCCATGGGCTCCTTACATCTCCGCCGCGGCCTGCTTCACCTTGTCCCGCCACTCCTCGCGGATCTTGATGAGGTTGGAGTGGTTCACCTTCTTGCGGGCCTCGACGTACTCGCCGTCCGGGCGGGTGAGGTCGCCCTGGATGGTGTCGTCGTCGAAGTTGATCACGGTCTTCTTCTCGTACTCGATCTTCTCGTGGGTCTCGCCCTTCTTCTCCTGCGCCCCGGCGGCGAGCGGCAGGAGGAGGGCGGCGAGCAGCCATGCGGAGCGAAGCGTCATCTCTCTTCCCTTTCGTCGAAGCTTACCACCGCGCCCGCGGGCACGGCACTCCGCGCCCTCACGGCCCGGGCCCCGCCTTCCCGGCGGCCGGCGGCGCCGGATGGGCCGCCTTCTCGGCCTCGGCCTTCATCCGCCGCGCCTCCTCCTGGGCGGCGCGCCCCGCCGCGAGCTGCTGCTCGCACTCCCGCTCCAGCCGCCCCACGTTGCCGTCGGCCGCCGCGGCCGGCCCCGCCGCCACGGCCCAGCGCCGCAGCTCGGCCAGCGCCGGCTCGCAGCGCTCCTGGACCCGGGCCAGCAGCACGCCCCGCGCCAGGTGCACCTCGGGCAGCCGCGCCCCGCCGAGCCGCTCGGCGGCGTCGTAGGCGGCCGCGGCCTGGTCGGGCTGGCCGAGGTAGCGCAGCGCCACGCCCAGCGCCAGCTCGGCGCGGGCGTCCTTCGGGTCGGCCTTCAGCATCGCCCGGGCCTGCTCGGCCACGCCGGCCCAGTGCTGCTTGCCCAGCTCCACGCGGAGCAGCTCGGCCCGCGCCGGGCCCCAGTCCTCGCGGAGCCGGAGCGCGGCGCGCCACTGGGCCACGGCCCCGGCCTCGTCCCCCTGCTTCGCCAGGATGCGGCCGATGGCGGTGGGGATCTCCGGGTCGCGGGGATCGAGCTTGAGCGCCCGGAGCGCCAGCAGGTGGGCCAGGTCGTACCGGCCGCGCGAGAGGGCCACCCGGACCATCACCCGCAGCGCATCGGAGGACCGCGGGTCGCGCAGCAGCGCCTCGCGCGCCAGCCGCCAGGCCTCGTCCCGCTGCCCGGCCCGCTCGGCCAGCGCGGCCAGCCGCGCCCGGGCCAGGGAGTCGTCCGGGAAGCGGCGCAGCACCTCGTTCCAGTGGACGGTGGCGGCCCGCGGGTCCTCGGGCTCGGAGACGAGCGCCAGGTTGGCGGCCGCCTCCCGGAACCCGGGCTGCTGCGCCAGCGCCCGGCGCCAGGCCTGGGCCGCCTCGTCCAGCCTCCCCTGCCGCTCCAGGCACACGCCGTAGTTGAAGGTGGCCTCGGGCAGGTCGCCGGCCTCGGCGGCCGCCTGCCACTTGCGCCCCAGCAGCTCCCAGTCGGTCGGGATCTTCAGCTTGCGCTGCTCCTCCTCGGCGGCCAGCGCGTCGTCGAAGAGCCGCTGGCTGCGCGCCGAGGGACCGCCGGCCCGGGGCGGCGGCGGCAGCGGCACCTCCCGGGTCGCCGTCGTGCCCGGGGCCGGCGGCGCGGCGGTGAGCGGCGGCGAGGGACGGGTGGCCTTCCCGGGGCCGGAGCAGGCCCAGAGGGCGGCGAGCGGGATCAGGGCCAGGAGCCGCTTCATCGGAGGAGGTCCTCGTCGTCGCCGTTCGGCTGCGCCACCGGCGGGCGGTCGTCCCGGGGGATGGCGGGCCCGGCCGGGCGGGCCGCCGGGCGGGCGGCGCCGGGGAGGGCGGGGCCGGGCGAGGCCGGCGGCGGCGCCTCCCAGCTCTTCCGCGCGGCGATCAGCCCGTAGCCGAGGGGCCGCTCGCGGGGCGCGGCCGGCGCCGGCTCGGGCACCTTCTCCAGCACCGGGCCGTACTTGTCGGGCTTGGCCCGGGCCAGCCAGGCGTCGGCCTCGCGGGCGCAGTCGTTGCGGACGCCCAGCTCGCGCGACTTGGCGAGCGCGATCTCCATGCCCTCGACCGCCTTGGCCTGCGGCGCCTCGGCGAAGGCGGCGAGCTGCGCCTTGTACTCCTTCACCAGCTCCTTGTTGGCGCGCAGCTCCCGGGGCACCGGCGCGTCCAGCAGGGTGCGGGCCATCCGGTCGTAGAGCTTGCCGATGCGGGTCAGGGCGCAGACCGCCGGCTCGGCCTGCTTCAGCTGCACCACGGCCCCGTACTCCTTCTCCAGCTCCAGGAGCTTCCTCCCCTTGGCCTGGAGCTGCGCCTTCAGGTACTTGGGCTTCACGTCCAGGGTGATGCGGTCCCAGGCGGCGAAGGGTCCCTCCAGCTCGACGAGCATGCCCTCGGCCACCGGGGCGAGCCCCCGCTCGCCGGCCTGCGCCGGGGTGAGCCGGCGCTGCCGGTAGAGGGCCAGCGCCGCCAGGCGCGCCTTGCGCGCCGCGTCCCGGTTGCCGGCCTTCTCCCAGGCCCGGACGATGCGGGCCTGGATCGCCAGCCACTCCTCCGGCGCCTGGCCCCAGCGCCGCTGGTACTCCTCGAGCTGCTTCACCTCGGCGGCGCGGGCCCCGGTCCGGGCGTGGAGGTCGGCGATGGAGAGGAAGACGCGGGCCGTCTCGGGCGCGGAGGGCCAGGTCTCGACGTAGAGCTGGCGGTCGGCCTCGGCCCGCTTGACCTGCGAGAGCCCCTCGCGGAAGACGCCGGCGTTGTAGAGCGCGTCCTGGGCCTTGCGCTCCTGGTACGGCCCGGCGGCCGGGTGCGCCCGCGCGGGCGCCGGCTTGCGCCCCTTGCCCCGCGCCTTCGGCGGGCGCGGAGGCGGCCCCTGCTGCTTGCGCCACTCGGCGAAGTAGCGCTCGCCGTCCTCGGCGGCCTTCTCGAAGTCGCCGGCCGCCTCGTGGTCCTGGGCGTTGGCCCAGACCACCTGGGCCGCCAGCGGATCGGTCGGGTAGGCCTTGAGCAGCCGGTCGCGCACCTCCAGGGTGCGGTCCAGCTGGCCGGCCCGCGCCAGGTCCACCGAGGCGTTGAAGTAGGCGGTGGGGGCGAGCTTGGAGGCCGGCCACTCGCGCGCGAAGGCCAGGTAGGCGTCGGCGGCGGCGGCGTACCGCCGCTCCTTCTCCAGCTCCTCCACCACCTTGAAGGCGCTCTGCTCGATGACCCGCGCCAGGTCGGCCTTGAGGCTCGGGTGGGCGGCGAGCAGCTCGTCCTCCTTCCAGAAGCGCTGGGCCCAGCCGCTCATGGCCCGCCAGTCCCCCTGGAGGTTCTCGCAGTCCAGCACCAGGTTGGCGGCGTAGGCGGCCAGCTCGTGGCGCGGGTGGTCCAGGGCGATGGCGCTGAAGAGCTTCACCGCCTCGGCGAAGTGGTTGTGGCGGTAGTAGACGTCGGCGGCCTTGTACGAGATCTCCACCCGCTTGGCGCCGGCCGGCTGCCACTTCAAGTAGGCCTGGCAGGCGTCGAGGAGCTGCTGCTTCTCCCTGGGGATGGGCAGCGGCCGGGCCGCGCCGGCGGCGGGCCGGCGCCCCTGCCCCTCCGCCTTGCGCGCCACCAGGTCGTAGGCGTGGATGGCGCCGTCCAGGGCGTCGGCGAAGTACTTGCCCGGCCGCGGCGGCCGCTCGGCCATGTGCTCGGCGTCGATGCGGGCCACCCGGGCGTAGGCGTCCCCGGCCTCCTGGTAGCGTCCCAGCGCGTAGAGCAGCTCCGCCTGGAAGAAGCGCATCTGGTAGGCCTGCGGCGCCGCCGGGAACAGCTCCAGCCAGGCGGCGTAGACCTCGGCCGCCAGCCGGGCCACCGGCTCGTCGCGGGTCTTGCGGTACTCGGTGTGGTAGTTCACCGCCAGCGTGCGCAGGGTGTTCTCGGCGTCGGCGCGGGCGTCGGCCAGCGCCTTCTTCCCCTTCTCGTCCTTGCCGGCCCCGGCCGCCTCGATGTCGTGCAGCATCCGCACGAAGACCTTGGCCTGCTGCACCGCCACGTCCTTGCGCCCCAGCCGGCCGGCGCAGGTGACGATGCGCGACTGGAAGTAGGGGGCCTCCGGGGAGACCGGCGCCAGCTGGATCAGCTGGTGGTAGACGGCCACCGCCTCGCGGTCCTTGCCCTCGTCGAAGTAGAGGCCGGCGAGGTTCTTCAGCATGTCGCGCCAGCCGTCGCCGCCGACGCGCCTGAAGTCCTCCTGGGCCGCCTGCGCCGAGCCCACGTGGCTGTAGGTGCGGACGTAGTCCTTCTTGGCCTCGCGGACCAGGGCGATCTTCTTCTCCGGGGCGATGGTGGAGGTCGGCAGCTCGCCGAAGAGGATCACGCCGCGGAACAGGTCGAGCGCCTCGTTCCACTGGCCCAGGTTGTAGTGGACCCAGCCCTCCTTGTAGAGGGCGTAGCCGTAGATCGAGCTCTCGGTGTGGGCGGCGGCGCGCCGGTAGCTCTCCAGCGCCTTCTTGAGGTTCCCGTTGCGGTCCTTCTTCTCGGCCTGGTCGAAGTAGTACTCGCCGAAGGCCATCCAGGCGTCGGGGACGTAGCGCGACTTCCCGAAGCGGGTGATGAGCGCCCGGTAGGCCTTGAGCGCCTCCTCGCGCTGCTGCCGCCGCCACAGGTTCTCGCCCAGGAAGAAGACCACCTCGTCGAGCCGCGGGTAGCCGGGCCACCGCTGGACGATGTCGCGGTAGATCCGGATGGCCTCCTCCTGCTGCCCCCGCGAGCGGCCCTCCAGCTCCTTCTTCTCGGCCCGCAGCCGCTCCACCGCGCGCGCCTCGGGCCTCGGCCCCAGGGCGGCGAGCTGGTCGTCCCGCCGGTTGGCCTCGAAGAAGAAGTACTGCGACTCCTCCCAGTGCAGCTCGGCCAGCCGGAAGAGCCAGCCGGGCATCTCCTGCTGGTTGCCCCCGAGCCGGATGAGCTTGCCGAGGTCGGCCATCTCCTCGCGGCGCTTGCCGGAGACCTGGAGCTCGACGGCGTAGCGGAACTGCTCGAACTCGAGGCGCGGGCCGGCCTGGGGCGGCGCCTTCCGCGGCTCCAGCGTCCCGGCCAGCGAGGCGTCCGGCCCGGCGGCCCGCTTCGTCCCCAGCCCGGCGTCCGGCGGCGGCCCCGGGCGCGGGCCGGCGGCGTGCGCCGGCCCGGCCACGAGGAGCAGCCCCGCCAGGACGGCCCCCGCCGTCCGATCTCTGGTCGCGTGCTTCACGTCGTGCTCCCGCGGCTCGGCCCCGCTAGCGGCCCCCGCCCACGGGCACCGGTCCCTCGCGGCAGCCCTTGGTCAGGGTGTAGGAGTAGGTGCCCAGCTCGTCGCGCCAGAACTCGCCCTCGTAGGGCCAGTAGAGGCTCTCGTCGGAGACCGCCGCCGAGAAACGGTAGGGGCGGACCACGTCGAGCTTGCCCCCGGAGGCCAGCGCCCCCTCCAGCGCCTCGCGCTCCCGGCGCGACACCTCGATCTTGATGCGCAGCGACTGCTGCAGCAGCTCCTTGAGGCCGTCCCGCTCGTACTCCAGCTTCTGGCGGGCCCGGCTCGCGGCCTCGGCCACCAGCCGGCGCCGCTCCGACTGCAGCTGCTGGCGCAGGTCGGCGGCCAGCGCCGAGCCCCGGAAGGCCTCCTTGGTCCGGGGGAGCCGCTCGTCCATCTCCGCCTCCACCTCGCGGATGGAGACGTCGAGGCGCTCGATGTTCCGGTCGGTGAAGGCCGCCTTCAGCACCTTGCGCATCGCCGGATCGGAGGCGGACCGCCCGCGGCGGACGGCGTCCATGAGGTCGTAGAGCCCGGAGACCGGCGTGGCCCGCCCGGTGAGCCGCTCCAGATCGGCGAGCACCGGCTCGAAGCCGGCGTTGAAGTCCTCGAGGATGGCGCGGGCCTCGGGGTAGCGGCAGTTCTCGTAGTAGATGATGGCCTTGAGGAGGTGGGACTCGGGGAAGTACTCGTCCTGGAAGTAGGGCGAGTGCAGGGTGATGAGGTTGCCGAGCGCCTTCTCGTAGTCGCCGATGCGGTAGTAGGCGTAGGAGGACTCCCACAGCCCCTCCAGCCACTCCGGGCCGCCCCAGGGCATCTTCTGGTAGTAGAAGATGGCGTAGCGGTTCTGCTTGTACTCGTAGTGGATGCGCGCCAGCTGCAGGAAGGCCAGCTCGCGGATGTGCGGGTCGGCGATCTTGGCGCGGCGCGGGTTGGTGAGCCGCACCACCTCCTTGAAGCTCTCCACCGCCGCCTGGGGGTCGCCCTCGGCGTAGTGGACCAGCCCCTCGACGAACCGGGCCTGGGCCGGGAGGTTGCCGTAGATCGG
>JAJZTO010000068.1 GCA_021848865.1 Myxococcales bacterium | reverse complement strand
TTGCCGGGCGGCCCCCGACGCCCAGCGCGCCCGGGATGTGGCGCAAATGTAGGGGCGAGGCCGGCCCCCGCCCTGGACCGCACCGCGGGTGCGTGGACGGTTCGCGCCGCAGGGGCGGCGGGGGACAAGCCCCCGCCCTACGGAAATGGGACCCAGGTTGCCGGGCGGCCCCCGACGCCCAGCGCGCCCGGGATGTGGCGCAAATGTAGGGGCGGGGCTTGCCCCCGCCCTGGGCCGCACCGCGGGTGCGTGGACGGTTCGCGCCGCAGGGGCGGCGGGGGACAAGCCCCCGCCCTACGGACAAGGGATCCAGGTTGCCGGGCGGCCCCCGACGCCCAGCGCGCCCGGGATGTGGCGCAAATGTAGGGGCGGGGCTTGCCCCCGCCCTGGGCCGCGCGGGAATCCGTAGGGGCGGGGCTTGCCCCCGCCCTACGCCTCGGGCCTCGAAGGGAGGCCCGCCGCCACGATCTCGGCGACGTCGAGCACCTTGAGCTTCTCCTCGCGCCCGGTCTCGGCCACGCCGTCCTTCAGCATGGTGAGGCAGAAGGGGCAGCCCACCGCGACCACGCCGCCCTTCTCGCCCAGCGTCGCCGCCGCCTCCTCGACCCGGTTCTGGTTCACCCGGGTGCCGAGCTTCTCCTCGAGCCACATCCGCCCGCCGCCGGCGCCGCAGCAGAAGCCGGTCCGGCCGTGGCGGGGCATCTCCTGGACCTCGACGCCGACCGCGGCGAGCGCGGCCCGCGGCGCCTCGACCTCGCCGTTGTGGCGCGCCAGGTAGCAGGGGTCGTGGAAGGTGACCGCCTGGCCCGAGAGCTCCGCCGCCGCCGCCGGCTTCAGCCGCCCCTCGGCCACCAGCTTGCCGATGAGCTGGGTGTGGTGGACCACCTCGTAGTTCCCGCCGAACTGGGGGAACTCGTTCCGGATGGCGTTCAGGCAATGGGGGCACTGGGTGAGGATCTTCTTCACCCCGTAGCCGTTCAGGGTCTCGACGTTGGCCGAGGCCTGCATCTGGAAGAGGTACTCGTTCCCGAGCCGCCGGGCGGCGTCGCCGGTGCAGGTCTCCTCCTCGCCGAGGATGGCGAAGGAGACCTGGGCCTCGCGCAGGATGCGCACGATGGCCCGGGAGACCTTCTTCTGCCGGTCGTCGAAGGCGCCGGCGCAGCCGACGAAGAACAGGTACTCGAACGCGCCGCCCTCCGAGGCGCGCGGCACCGCCAGGTCCTCGCACCACTCGGCGCGCTTGTTGGAGCCGATGCCCCAGGGGTTGCCCTGGGTCTCGATGTTCTTGAAGACCCGGGCCGCCTCGTCGGGCATGGCCGACTCCACCAGGACCTGGTGGCGCCGCAGATCGATGAGGCGCGGGATGTTCTCGATGAGCACCGGGCAGGCGGTCTCGCACCAGCCGCAGGTGGTGCAGGCCCAGAAGGTCTCGGGGGCGATCACGCCGCCGGCCAGGGCCGGCAGCTCGGCCAGGGCCGCCTCGCGCGCCGCGGCGTCGGGGGCCTTCGCCACCTTCCGGAGCGCCGGCGCCTGCTCGATGAGGTGGTGCTTCAGCGCCTGGTTCACCGCCTTGTGCGAGAGGGGCTTGCCGGTCACGTAGGTGGGGCAGAAGGTCTGGCAGCGCCCGCACTCGGTGCAGCTGTAGGTGTCGAGCGCCTCCTTCCAGGAGAGGTCGGTGGCGCTCCGGGTGCCGAAGCTCGCCCCCTCCGCCTCCAGGTCGAGCTTGCGCAGCGCCGCCGAGGCCGGCGGCAGCGAGCGCAGGTAGACGTTGGGCAGCGCGGTGATGATGTGGAAGTGCTTCCCGAAGGGGAGGAAGTTCAGGAAGACGAGCAGGATGACGAGGTGCAGCCAGAAGCTGGCCTGGCCGGCGAGCGAGTCCGGCCAGTGGTCGAAGATCACCTCGGTGACCATCAGGCCGATGATGAAGCCGAGGATGAGGTTGCCTTCCCAGGAGCGGGTGATGCGCTCGGGCCTGGTGACCAGCCGGCGCCAGAGGAAGCCGGCCGCCGCCACCATCGCGCCCCAGACGACGACGTCCTTCACGAGGAGGTAGGCCTGGCCCAGCGCCGAGCGCGGGCTCAAGCCCGGCAGGTGGAAGCCCACCTGGAAGCCCATCCCGAAGAGGGTGAGGGTCCGCAGCGCCAGGACCAGGAAGGCGGCGAAGATCACCACGTGCAGCAGGCCGGGGAGGAGCTCCTCGCGGTCGAGGAGCCGCTTCTGCCCGAAGCCGAAGCGCAGGAGCGCCCGGATCCGCTCGCCTGGCCGGTCGAGCCGCTGGTCGCGACGCAGTGCGACAAGCGGCAGGAAGCGCCGGGCCAGCGTGAAGGCGAAGAAGCCGAGGGCGGCGGCGAGCAGCAGCGCGGTCAGGACGGGATTCATGAGGAGGCGAGGCTACCTGGACCGTCGGCCTCCAGCAAGCAATTGCGGAGCAATCGTCCGCACTGCGAAACGGAGCCGCCGGGGGCGCCGTGTCCGGCACCGGGTGCCACCGGGCACCGGGCGGCGCCAGGCCGCGGAGAAGCCCCCCGGTGACGCCGGCGCCCGAATTCGCACGACGCACCGCACGATCACCCTCGGTGTGATGAACCTGGGAGGGGCCTCGCCGGGGTCGCAGCGATGCGCCATACCATTGACCCTCCAATCACCCGCACCCGCCGACCGCGGAGGCTTCGAATGCGCGCATCGCCGGCAGCATGGACCTGGCTCGTGGGGATGGTGCTCGTGGGCTGCGGCACCAAGGTCGTCACTCCACCGACGGTGACGCTCACTCCTTCCGGAACGGTCCAGGCGACCGGGCCCGTCACCTTCACGGCCACCGCCTCCGGCACCGGCGCGCCGGTGACCTGGTCGCTGGCCGGCCCCGGCTCGCTCTCCGGGACCACCGGACCGCAGGTGGTCTACCGGCCGCCCGCGGCCCCGGGGATCGGCTCGTCGGCGACGCTCACCGCGACCGCCGGCGCCGCCAGCGCCAGCGCCACGCTGTCGATCGGGCCGGCGGTGCTGACGCCGGCGCGCATCCCGGGCCTCACCGCCCCGGTCCAGGTGCTCTACGACGCCTGGGACGTCCCGCACGTCCGCTGCGCGCAGGCCGCCGACTGCTTCGCGGTGCAGGGCTGGCTCCACGCCCGCGACCGGCTCTTCGAGATGGACTTCGTGCGCCGCGTGGCCCAGGGCCGGCTCGCCGAGCTGGTGGGGCCGCTCGGGCTCGCCCAGGACGTGCAGCTGCGGACCCTCTTCACGACCCGCGCCGGGGCGCGGCTCCCGGACGCCCTGGCCGCGGCGATGGACCCGGCCACCCGGGCGGTCGCCACCGCCTACGCCTCCGGCGTGAACGCCTACCTCGCCGCCCTCCGCGCCTCGCCGTCCACGCCGCTGCCGGGCGAGTACGCCCAGCTGCCCTACCCGATCGCCGCCGCCGACATCCCCGACTGGACGGTGAGCGACGTCATCGCCATCGCGCGGCTGCAGCAGTTCCAGCTCTCCGAGACCCTCGGGGAGGAGACCGACTACGGCCGGTTCGCGGCGGTCTACGGGCCGGGCGCGCCGCTCCAGGACCTCGGCAAGCTGAACACCTGGATCCGGGCGGCCCAGCCGACGGGCGAGCAGACCCACACGCTCACCGGCGCGCTCCCCTCGCCGGTCCTGCTGGCGGCGGCGCCGCTGCCGGCCTCGCTCGCGGCCTGGAGCGGCAGCCTGGCGGCGGCGAGCGGCAAGCTCGCGGCGTTGAAGGAGACGCTGAAGCCGCTCGACGGCTCGCGCGGCTCCAACAACTGGGTGGTGGACGCCGCCCACTCGGCGAGCGGCATGGCGATGGTGGCGAACGACCCGCACCTCTCCCTCCAGTACCCGCCCAACTTCTACCTGGCGACGCTCACCTCCTCGAACCCGGCCGACGGCATGGACGTCACCGGCGGCACCTTCCCCGGCACGCCGGGCGCCGCCGTCGGCCGCGGCCAGCACGTCGGCTGGGGCGTGACGGTGGTGGGCTACGACGTCACCGACCTGTACCTGGAGCAGGCGCTGCCCCCGGCGACCTGCGCCGCGATCTCGCCGCCCGCCAACACCGCCTTCTGCGTCCTCTTCAACGGCGCGCCGGCCGCGGCGCTCGCCTACCCGGCCACCTACCTGGTCCGGGTCGGCCCCGGAGCGGCGGGGCTGGTCGACGCGCAGAGCCTGCCGGCGGCGCAGCGGCCGCCTCCGGTGGTGGTGGTGGTCCCGCAGCACGGCCCGATCATCCAGGCGCCCGACGCCGCCGGGAAGGCGGTGAGCGTGCGCTGGACCGGCCAGGAGGACTGGACCGACGACCTGCGCGCCTTCCTCAAGCTCGACACCGCCGCCGACGTGGACGCCGCCATGGCGGCCGTCGAGGACTGGTCCAGCGGCGCGCAGAACTTCGTGCTGGCCGACGACGCCGGCCACATCGCCTACTACCCGCACGCGCTGGTCCCGGTGCGGAACTTCGCCGACGCGCGCGTCACCGCGCCGGCGGCGCTGAAGCCGCCCTGGTTCCCGCTCCCGGGCGACGGCTCGGCCGAGTGGGGCACCGGGGTCGCGGCCGACCACTGCGCCGGGGCCGGCGGCGTCGTCCCGGCCGCGGCCTGCTGGCTCCCCATCCCCAAGACCAAGGACCCGGCCAAGGGCTACCTCGCCACCGCCAACGCCGACCCCTTCGGCGTCTCGGACGACAACAACCCCCTGGCGCACCCCCCCTACCTGAGCTTCGACTGGAGCGACTCCACCGGCTTCCGCCACGCCCGGATCACCGAGCGGCTGAACGCGCTCACCACCACCGGGGCCGGGAAGGTGTCGCTCGCCGACATGGAGACGCTGCAGGCCGACCACAAGTCGCGCCTCGGCGCCCACTTCACCGAGTACGTGGCCAGCGCCGCCTTCGACGCCACCGCCGCCGGGAACGCCGACTTCGCCGCCGCCCGGGTCCTCCTCGAGGCCTGGCGCGCCGACGGCTACGACTGCCCGTCGGGCCTGCTGGGCATCGACCCGGTCGCGAGCCTCGCCGATCCGGATCCCAAGGTCTCCACCGACTCGGCCGCCTGCCACCTCTTCCACGCCTTCCTGCGGACGCTGCTCCAGAACGTCTTCTCGGACGACCTCGCGGTCGCGCACGTCGGGCTGGACAGCGTCGCCGCCGTGAAGGGCATGCTCTACATGCTGGACCCGGCCACGCCGTCGACCGAACAGGCCTTCTGCAACGACGTGGACGCGAGCGGCACCGTGGTCGCCACCCACAGCTGCGCGGAGCAGGTGGTCACGGCGCTGGTCACCGCCTTCGACACCCTGGACGCCTCGCTCGGCGCGCCCGGGACCGGGTGGGCCTGGGGCCGGGTGCACACCTTCCAGCCGGTGAGCCTGTTCCCGCTCGTCACCCTGGGCTACCAGCCCGGGCCCTTCGCGCGGCCCGGCGGCGCCTTCACCGTGGACGTCGGCAACCCCTCGATCTCCGCCAAGGGCCCGAGCTTCGCCTTCGGCTCCAGCGGCAACGTCCGCCACGTCTCGGTGATGGATGCGGCGAGCCCGCGGGTGAGGATGCAGCTCCCCGGCCCCGAGCGCTCGGTGCCCTACGGCGTGGTGGCCGGGCCCGACCTGCTCGGCGCCTGGGCGCGCAACCAGTACTTCGACTACGCGACCGGCGGCCAGATCCAGGCCTCCGCCGTCGCCTCCCAGGCCTTCAACCCGTGACGGAGAGCGCCATGACGACACGCCGACTCCTCGCCGCCTCCGCCGTCCTGCTCGCCACCGCCTGCGGCCCCAAGATCGACCAGACGCCCTCGCCCGCCTCGGTGGTGACGGCGCTGTTCGACCCGCTCGCCGGCGAGCTGCCGCTGCCCAACGACCTCCTGCTGCAGCAGGACCCGGCCACCCTGCCGGTGCCGCCGGCGCAGCGGGAGCTCATCGCCGCCTTCCAGGCCCAGAAGGGCTTTCCCAACGACCAGGAGGTGGCGATCACCGTCGGCTTCGGCCGCAGCGTCATCCACGGCGACGGGTCGGTGACCCGCGAGGCGCCGGCGCTCGACCTCTCCTCCTTCGACGCCTCCACCTTCTTCGTCTACGGCATCACCGCCGCGGGCCAGGGCGAGGTCGCGCTCGATCCCATCCAGGCGGCCGACTACGCCTCCGTGGCCGACGCCAAGGGCACCGAGGGCGTGCTGACGCTGCACCGGCTGGGGCGCCGGCCCTGGCCGCCGGGCCAGTACCTGGTCCTGGTGCGCGGCGGCGCGTCCGGCGTGCGCACCACCGCCGGCGAGCCGGTGCAGCCCTCCACCGTCTTCTACCTGGTGGCGCAGGGCCAGGACATGACCACGCCGGCGAACCTCGGCATCCTCAAGGCGCAGACCGGCTCCACCCCGGCGGCGCTGGCGCTGGCGCAGCAGCTGAACCAGCTCATCCAGGGCTACCTCCCGGCCTTCGCCGTCGCCGACACCCGCTTCCCCCACCGCGAGCTGGCGGTCCTCTCCACCTTCACCATCGCGCCGCTGGTGACGCAGGTGGCGCTGGACCCGAACCGCGGCCTGGTGCCGCTGCCCATCGACCTGCTGCGCGACCCGCGGCCGGTGAGCTCGACCTGCGCCGCCTGCGGGAAGCTCACGCCGCTCGCCGCCTGCACCCTCGCCGGCGGGAAGCTCGGCGCCGCCGGCGCCTGCTCCAGCGCCGCCGCCGCCGGCTTCGCCGCCCTGGACGGCTTCAGCACCACCGCGCCCCTGCTCGCCGCCACCTCCGACCTGGTCCAGGCGGCCACGGTGACGCCGCAGACGCTCCAGCTCTACGAGCTCGCCGCCGCCGGCCCGGTGCTGGTGCCGCCGGCGACCTACGTCACCGAGCCCTGCGAGTTCGGCTCCTCCGGGATGTCGCCGGTGATCGCGCTCCAGCCGGCCGGCGGGACGCGCTGCGACGCCACCGCGCTGTTCCGCACCCGGCCGCTCAAGGACGACACCGAGTACGCGGTGGTGGTGAGCGACGGCGTGCTCGACAAGACCGGGAAGGCCATCGGCCCCGGCACCGTCGCCCGGATCCTGCTCTTCGACAACCCGCTGGTGAGCGCCACCGGCGCCTCCCAGCTCCTGGGGGTGGACGACGCCACCGCCGGGGCGCTGGAGGTCATGCGCCAGAAGCTGAAGCCGGTGCTCGCCGCCGCGGCCGCGGGGACGCCCGCCGTGGCCAAGGCCCACGTGGCGATGGCCTACACCTTCAAGACGCAGTCCTTCCTCGGCACCGCCTCGCGGCTCGCCGCGCTGCCCTACAACCCCGCGGCACCCCTGCCGACGCGGGTGGCCGTCGCCGCGCCGCTCACCGCCGCGCAGGCCTTCGCGAAGTACGGGGTGGATCCCTCCATCCCCCACGGCAACGTCCAGGCGGTCGTCGAGGCCCAGATCGTCACCTCGAACCTCATCGATCCCGCGACCGGCGCCTTCCACCCGAACCCCGCCGACGCGGTCGCCGAGACCATCGACGTCCTCGTCGCCGTCCCGGCCGTCACCGGGACCCCGCCGCTGGCGGCGCCGCTGCTGGTGTTCCGCCACGGCCTGGGGGGCGGCCGGGCCGACATGCTCGCCGTCGCCGATGCCTTCGCGGCCCAGGGGATGGTCACGGTGGCCATCGACGCCGCCAAGCACGGCGACCGGGCCTTCTGCACCTCGGGCGCGGCCACCATCGACCTGCCGGGCGTCGGCCCGGTGCCCCAGTGCGCCGTCGGCACCTGCCAGGCCGTCCTCCCGCCGGGCGCGCAGGGGGACGCGGTGCCGATGGGGCTCTGCACGCTCGGCGGCGGCGCCCCGGGGAGCGGCTTCCCGCAGTACCGCCCGGTGAGCGCCTCCTGCTTCCCGGCCGGGTGCGGCTGGACCGGCACCGAGGGCATCCCGGTCTACTCCTCCAACTACGTCGTCAGCGCGAACTTCTTCCGCACCCGCGACACCTTCCGCCAGGACATCATCGACGAGTCGCAGCTGGTGCGGGCCGTGGCGGTGGACCCCGGCGCGCCGCCCGGTGACGACGCGCTGGTGGCCGCGCTCGGCGGCCTCGGCGTGGTGGTCGATCCGACCAAGGTCTACTACGCCGGCCAGTCGCTGGGGGCGCTCCACGGCACCATGACCGTGGCCACCAACCCGCGCATCTCCAAGGCGGTCCTCAACGTCGGCGGCGGCACGATCGTGGACGTCTTCACCACCTCGCCGGCCTTCAAGGACGGCATCGACGCCCTGCTCGCCGGCATGGGCATCACCCCCGGCACCTCCTCCTACCTGCAGTTCCTGGCGGTGGCGAAGCTGGTCCTGGATCCGGCCGACCCGGTGAACTACGCCGGCCACCTGCTCGCGGACACCTTGCCCGACTTCACCTCGGCGACGCCGGCGGCGCAGGCCCCGAAGAAGATCCTCACCCAGGCGGCCCTCTGCGACCAGGTGGTCCCGAACGCCTGGAACTACCTCTGGGCGGCCAACGTCGGCAGCGCGCCGCTGCCGCCGGCGCCCACCTTCGGCGCGGCGGGCGACTTCCAGCTCTACTTCAAGATGGGAGCGGCGCCGCCGACGGCGTCGGAGGTCTCCGCCGCGGTCACCGCCTGCGCCGTGCCGGGGGCGACCTCGCCCAACGCCGTGCCGCACGGCTTCTTCACCAGCTGGCGCGACCCGGCCCTCACCGGCGCCGCCCAGTCGGCCGCCGCCAGCTTCCTCGCCTCCGACACCCCGCCGCCCTCCCTCGTGGTCCTGCCCTAGCCCGGAGCCACCATGCGCAAGCTCATCGCCGCAACGCTGCTCTGGCCCGCGGCCGCGCTCGCCGGCGGCTACGCCATCTCCAACGAGAACGCCCGCGACCTGGCGCTCTCCCAGTCGGCGGTCGCGGCCCAGCGCGGGCCCGAGGCGGTGGTGATGAACACCGCCGCGCTGGCCGGGCAGGAGGGGCTGGCCGTCTCCGGGAGCGTGGAGATGCTCGCCAACAAGACCGCCTGGTCGGATCCCGGCGTGGGGTCGGCCGAGACCAGGGACCACGTGAACTTCCCGCCGGCGCTCGCCGTCGCCTGGGGCGGCAAGCTCGGGAGCATGCCCTACGGCGTCGGCGCCGGGTTCCTGGTCCCGGGCGGCGGCTCCCTCTTCTGGCCCGACGGCTGGCAGGGCGCGCAGCGCATCCAGAGCGTGGACCTGCGGCTCTACGCGGTGCGCGCCGGCGCGGCCCTGGAGCCGATCCCCGGGGTCAAGCTGGGCGCGGCCCTGGTCTACTACCGGATCACCGAGGAGCTGGTGCAGCAGATCGACTACGTCGGCACCTCGGGGAACGCCACGCTCGGCCTCTCCGGCGGCGCCCCCAGCTTCTCGCTCTCGGCGGAGCTGCGGGCGCCCGGGATCCCGCTCACGCTCGGGATCGACTACCGGCACAAGGGCGACCTGAAGCTCACCGGCAAGGCCCACTTCGAGAACGTCCCGCCCTCCTTCCAGACCCTGCTGCAGGACCAGGGGGCGACCGAGCACGTCACCGTGCCCAACGAGCTCTTCGTCGGCCTCGCCTACCAGGCGAGCGACAGCCTCGAGCTCATGGCCTCCTGGAACCTGGAGCGGTGGAGCGTCTACCAGGCCGACACCTTCAACGGCGACAAGGGGTTCAGCGTCTCCGTCCCCCGGAACTACCGGGACGCCTACGTGATCCGCCTCGGCGCCGAGTACGGAAGGAGCGCGGCGCTGCCCGGCTGGACGCTGCGGGCCGGCGGGCTGCGCAGCATCTCCGACCAGCCCACCGACACCATCTCGCCCACGCTCTCCGACGCGAGCAGCTGGGCGGCGTCGGCCGGCGTCGGCTACGACCTGGGGCGAGGGCTGCGCGCCGACCTCGGGTACCAGTACGCCTGGTTCGACCGGGTGACGGCCACCGGCACCGAGGCCTTCCCGGGCTCGTACAAGACGACGGCCCACCTGCTGTCCGTCGGCCTGGCCTGGCGCCTGGCGCGCTGACCGGGGGCCCCGCCGTGGGCGGATCGCGCTCGCGGCGGGGTGAAGCGACGGGGCAGGGGACCGACGCTAGCGCCCCGGCGCCTGCCGGTTCTCCTGCGCGTCCTTCTGCTCCCGCTTCTGCTCCTGCTTCTTCGCGGGCGCCTGCCCTAGATCGGA
>JAJZTO010000067.1 GCA_021848865.1 Myxococcales bacterium | reverse complement strand
GTGCACCTACGGCACCGGCGCCTTCATCCTCCAGAACGTCGGCCCGCGCCCGGTGCCGTCGCGCAACGGGCTGCTCTCCACCGTGGCCTGGCGCATCGGCGGCGAGACCACCTACGCGCTGGAGGGGAGCGCCTTCATCGCCGGGGCCGCGGTGCAGTGGCTGCGCGACGGGCTCGGGATCATCCGCAAGGCCGAGGACGTCGAGGCGCTGGCGCGGCGGGTGAAGGACTCGGGCGGGGTGGTCTTCGTGCCGGCGCTGGCCGGGCTGGGCGCGCCCCACTGGCGCCCCGCGGCGCGCGGCCTGGTGACCGGCATCGACCGCGGCACCACCGCCGCGCACCTGGCCCGGGCCACGCTGGAGGGCGTCGCCTTCCAGGTGGAGGAGCTGGCGGCGGCGATGCGCGCCGACTCGGGCGTGGAGCTGCACGCCTTCCGGGTGGACGGCGGCGCGACGCAGAACGGGCTGCTCATGCAGTTCCAGGCCGACCTGCTGGGCGTGCCGGTGGAGCGCCCCCGGATGATCGAGACCACCGCCCTCGGGGCCGCCTTCCTGGCCGGGCTCGCCACCGGCTTCTGGTCGAGCCGCGACGCCATCCGCGCCTCCTTCCGCGTGGACCGGCGCTTCACCCCGCGCATGGGAGCGGCCGACCGCGAGGCCCACCTCGCCCGGTGGAGGCGCGCCGTCGCGCTCGCCTAGAACAGCCGGTCCAGGGCCTCCGCGACGGTCTCCACCCCCACCACCTGCAGGCCCGCCGGGGCGCCGGCGTGGCGCGCGTTGCCGGCCGGGAGCAGCGCCCGGGTGAAGCCCAGGCGCGCCGCCTCGGCGAGCCGCCCGTCGGCCTGGGCCACGGCCCGGACCTCGCCGGCCAGCCCCACCTCGCCGATCACCAGGGTCCGCTGCTCGATGGCCTTGTCGCGGAAGCTCGAGGCCAGCGCCGCCACGCAGGCCAGGTCGGCCGCCGGGTCGTCCAGCGTCATCCCGCCGGCCACGTTGACGAAGAGGTCGCAGCCCAGGATGTCGAGCCCCACCTTCTTCTCCAGCACCGCCGCGAGCAGCGCCACCCGGTTGCCGTCGAGGCCGAGGGCGGTCCGGCGCGGCGTCCCGAAGCCGGTGGGGGCCACCAGCGCCTGCACCTCCACCAGCACGGTGCGGGTGCCGGACAGCGCCGCCGCCACCGCGCTGCCGGGCGCGTCCACCGGCCGCTCGGAGAGGAAGAGGGCCGAGGGGTTCGGCACCTCGACCAGGCCCCCCGACTTCATCTCGAAGACGCCGATCTCGCTGGCCGAGCCGAAGCGGTTCTTGTGGGCCCGCAGCACGCGGTAGGGGTGGGCGCCGCCGCCCTCGAAGTAGAGGACCGCGTCGACCATGTGCTCGAGCACCCGGGGCCCGGCGATGGCGCCGTCCTTGGTGACGTGGCCCACCAGGAACACCGGCGTCTCGGTGGTCTTGGCGAAGGCCATGAGCCGGGCCGCCACCTCGCGGATCTGGGTCACCGTCCCCGGGGCCGACTGCAGCTCCGGCAGGTACTGGGTCTGGATCGAGTCCACCGCCAGCACCGCCGGCCGGAGCTGCCCGGCGGCGTGGAGCACGCGCGTCGCGTCGGTCTCGGCGAGGAGCTGGAGGTTCGGGGCGGCGGCGCCGAGCCGGTCGGCGCGCATCTTCACCTGGCGCGCCGACTCCTCGCCCGAGACGTAGAGCACCGGCCGGTCGCCCACCGCGCCCGCCAGCCGGTCGAGCGCCGCGAGCAGCAGCGTGGACTTGCCGATGCCGGGGTCGCCGCCGAGCAGCATGAGCCCGCCCGGCACCACCCCGCCGCCCAGCACCCGGTCCAGCTCGCCGACGCCGGTCCGGAGGCGCGCCTCCTCGCTGGCCTCGACCTCGCGCAGCGGCATGGGCCTGGTCGAGCCGGCCACCGCCGCGAAGCCCCGCGGCGCGCCGCGCGGCTCGGGGGCCTGCACCTCCTCGTGGAGCGTGTTCCACCGGCGGCAGGCGGGACACTGGCCGAGCCACTTGGGCGAGGCGTGGCCGCACTCGGCGCAGGCGTAGACGGTGCGGGGGCGGGTGGCGACCTTCGACACGGCGGCGACCATAGCCGCACCGTCTGACGGGCCGGCCCGGCGCCGGCCTCGGGCGCTCTGGCGCGCTCCTCGCCGCCGGTCGCGGTGGTCCGAACGTACGTTGTCACGCGGGGTTACGCTCGCGTCCGCACTCGTCAACCTGGTACCCGGCACCAGGTTGACGAGCGCGACCGGGCTGCTAAGGTCGCCCCCCATGTCCACCGCCCCCCGGAGCCTCCCCCCCGGCATCGAGCCCATCTCCGCCGACGAGGCGCGCCGCCTCATCCGCTGCACCGGCGAGCCGGACCTGTCGGTCCTCATGGGCCGGGCCCGGGCGGTGCGCGAGGCGGTCCACGGCAGCCAGGTGTCGCTCTGCGGCATCACCAACGCCCGGAGCGGCGACTGCGCCGAGGACTGCGCCTTCTGCTCCCAGTCGGCCCGGTTCGAGGGCACCGGGGCGCCGGTCCACGCCATGCGCGAGCCGCGCGAGATCGCCGACCATGCCCGGGCGGCCGAGGCGGCCGGGGCGCGCGAGTTCTCGGTGGTGACGAGCGGCACCCGGCTGGCCCGCGAGGCCGACCTGCGCCGCCTCGAGGAGGCGCTGCGGCTCATCGCCGGGGAGAGCACGGTGATGCGCTGCGCCTCGCTCGGGCTGATGCGGAAGCCGGCGCTGGCGCGCCTGAAGGCCGCCGGCCTCCAGAGCTTCCACCACAACCTGGAAACGGCCCGCAGCCACTTCTCGAAGGTCTGCTCCACCCACACCTTCGACGAGCAGCTCGAGACGGTCCGGGCGGCGAAGGAGCTGGGGCTCCACCTGTGCTGCGGCGGGATCCTCGGCATGGGCGAGACGCCGGAGCAGCGCGTCGAGCTGGCGGAGACGCTGCGGGAGGTGGCCCCCGACTGCGTGCCCCTGAACTTCCTGAACCCGCGGCCGGGGACGCCGCTCGCCGGGCTCCGCGCCATCACCGCCGAGGAGTGCCTCGCCGCCATCGCCGTCTTCCGGCTGATGATGCCGGCGGCGCACCTCTTCGCCATGGGCGGGCGCGAGGTGAACCTCGGGGACCGGCAGCACCTGGTCTTCGCGGCCGGCGCCGACGGCACCATGGTGGGGAACTACCTGACCAGCGCCGGCACCGCGCCCTCCGACGTGGTGGCGATGATCCGCGGGCAGGGGCTCGAGCCGCGACCCACCGCCGAGCCGGCGCGCTGGGCCTTCCACGGCGAGGCGCCGGCCGGCGAGGCGACCTGGAACCGGGCCGCCGCCGCCGCCGACCGCCGGCCGCTGCCGGTCCTGCCGTAGGGCGCCGCCGCGGGGCTCGCGCGCGGCGCCGCCCGGCGGTCACTGGAACAGCCGCTTGCGCGCCTTGTCGAAGCCCTGCTGGACGTCGTGGGTGGCGTCCTTCATCCGCTCCTCGGCGGTCGGGGCGTAGACGCGGCGGTAGTAGATCCCGGCGGCGAAGCCGACCGCCAGGGCCAGCAGGATCCAGACGGGGGTGGGGAGGCGGCGCATGACGGGCTCCTCTCAGGAGGTGCGGCGGACCTGGTAGCCCCGCTCGCGCAGGGCCCGGAGGATCTCCTCGACGTGGTCCCGGCCCCGGGTCTCCAGGGTGAGCTGCAGGACCGTGTCGCCGAAGCGATCGGAGAAGGCGCGGGAGTGGTGCACCTCGATGACGTTGGCCTTGTGGCTGGCGATCACCTGGGAGACGCGGGCGAGCTGGCCGGGCTTGTCGAGCAGCAGCACGTCGATCCGCACCAGGCGGCCGTCGCGCACCAGGCCGCGCTCGATGACCCGGGCGACCACGTTCACGTCGATGTTGCCGCCGGAGACGACGCACACCACCTGCTGCCCCTCGAGCCGGACCTTCTGGTTCATCAGCGCGGCCACCGCGACCGCGCCCGCCCCCTCCACCACCGTCTTCTCCCGCTCCAGCAGGTAGAGGATGGCGCTGGCGATCTCCTCCTCGGAGACGGTGACGATCTCGTCCACCAGCGTCCGGACGTGCTCGAAGGTGAGGTCGCCGGGCCGCTTCACGGCGATGCCGTCGGCGATGGTGCTGGCCGGCTCGAGCGTCACCGGCTTGCCCTCCTCCAGCGAGGCCAGCATCGAGGAGATCACCTCGGCCTGGACGCCGATCACCCGGGTCCGGGGGCGCAGCGCCTTCACCGCCACCGCCACGCCGCTCGCCAGCCCGCCGCCGCCCACCGGCACCAGGACGGCGTCGGCGGCGGGGACCTGCTCGAGGATCTCCAGCCCCACCGTGCCCTGGCCGGCGATGACGGCCGGGTCGTCGAAGGGGTGGACGAAGGTCAGCCCCTCGGCGGCCTCGATCCGGCGCGCCTCGGCGTAGGCCTCGTCGTAGTTGGTCCCGGCCATCAGCACCTTGGCGCCGTGGCTGCGGGTGTTGGCCACCTTGAGGAGCGGCGTGCCCTCCGGCATGACGATGGTGGCGGGGATGCCCAGCCGCCCGGCGTGGTAGGCGACCGCCTGGGCGTGGTTGCCGGCGGAGGCGGCGACGAGCCCGCGGCCCCGCTCCTCGGGGGTGAGCAGCGCCAGCCGGGAGAGGGCGCCCCGCTCCTTGTAGGCGCCCGTCATCTGGAGGTTCTCGAGCTTGAGGAAGGCCTGGCAGCCGGTGGCGCGCGAGAGCGTCTCGCTGCGGGCGCAGGGCGACAGGTAGATCCGGTCGCGGATGCGCTCCCGGGCGGCGCGGACGTCGTCGAGCGTGACCATCGAGGGGCCGAAGGTATCTCCCGCGGCCCCTCGTTTCAATGCGTCTCGAGGCGCCGGGCCAGCTCGACGCGGTTGCGCACGCCGAGCTTGTCGAAGATGGTCTTCAGGTGGCTCTTCACCGTCTGGGAGGCGATGCCCAGCCGCTCGGCCACCTCGCGCGAGCGCAGCCCGTCGGCCACCAGCAGCGCCACCTCGCGCTCCCGCTGGGTGAGCCCGTCGCCGGCCGGCGGGGTGGGCGGCAGCTCGCCGTCGATGACCGGCGGCTGCTGCAGGAACTCCCGCCAGAGGTGGAGCTGGGTCTTCCCCTTGCCCACCGCGGTGGCCTCGATCCGCAGCCGCTCGCCGCCCCGCTCCATGGTGAGCGAGCGCCGGACGCCCGGGGTGCCGACCTGGGCGCCGTCGGCCAGCCCCTTGAGCTCGGGCGGGAGCAAGGCGCCGTCGGCCAGGTCGTTCCAGAAGTCGCGGAGCAGCTCCTCCGCCTGGCGATCGCACTTGATGAAGCCGGCGACGTCGGAGTAGGCGGAGGCCCCGCGTGGCATCGAGGCGCGAATCTGTGCGCGCATCATGTCGGACCCCGTTGTGGAGCGCGGCGAGTGGTGAAGAATCCCTGGTGCACCGCTTGCGCGGCGCGCCCTCCGGAGCCTGGGCCGCCGCGCTGTTGGATGACAGAGGCTCCGGTTGGGTAGGAAATTATCCCGCTTACCCCCCGATAGTTCAAGGCGTTGGGGTGCGACGCGACGCGTCTACTCGCGCAAGATGCTGTTATATTGGATGAAAATAGATTGCCGGAAAGAAATGTTTGCGCGCATTCTATGCGCAACACGCCTTGTTTCAGGCGGGGTCCACGGGGGAGAA
The DNA here is from genome assembly GCA_021848865.1 of Myxococcales bacterium. GTDB lineage: Bacteria > Myxococcota > Myxococcia > Myxococcales > Anaeromyxobacteraceae > JACRMN01. Next base: position 4,470 of record JAJZTO010000067.1, on the reverse strand, counting down.
GCCTCCCCCGGGGGGCCAGTCCCCGGCCGCTATCGCAGCTCGACCTCGAAGCCGAGACGGCGGGCGGCCTCGATGAGCTCGTCGCCCGGGGCGATCTTCGCGGCCAGCCGGAGGGTCGTCTCGCTCTCCGTCGGGATGACGGCGCGGACGGTCACGGTGCAGCTCCCCGGGTGACGCCCGAGCAGCGCCTTCAGGGCCTCGGCCCGGCCGGCGGTGAGGTGGTCGGCGTCGATCCGCAGCGCCACCTCGCTGGTCTTCTCGCGGCGCACCGCCGAGAGCCGCTCGATCTCGCCGGCGATGATCTCGTGCTTGGGGTGCTCCTCGTCGCGGGTGTCGATCCGGACCTCGCCGTGGACCAGCAGCGGCTCGTCCGCCTTCACCAGCTCCTCCCAGTCGGCCCAGCCCTTCTGCGCCGGCCGGTTGCCCTGGGCGGCGCGGCCCGCCCAGCAGATCACCTCGGCGGTCCCGGTGAGGTCCTCGAGGGTGAAGAAGCCGAAGCGGGTGCCCTTCTCCTTGTTGGTCCGCTCCCGGAGGCTCGCCACCACGCCCACCACCGCCACCTTGTCGCCGGCGCGCTTGCCCGGCACCTGCGAGCAGGTGGCGGAGGCGTAGCGGCGGGCCTCCTTCTCGTAGCCCGCCAGCGGGTGGCCGGTGATGTAGAAGCCCAGCGCCTCCTTCTCGAAGGCCAGCCGGACCCGCTCCGGCCACTCCTCGACCACCTGGTCGCCCACCGTGTCGCCGGCCCTGGGGTAGCGCGGCGTCGCCGCCGCGGCCTCGGGCAGCGCCCCGAAGAGGCTCGACTGCCCGCTGAGGCGGTCGGCCTGCGCCGACGAGCCCGCCGCCAGCGCCGCGTCGATGCCGGCGAGGAGCTGCCAGCGCGGCACCCCCTCGAAGTCGAAGGCGCCGCTCTTCACCAGCGCCTCGACCACCTTCTTGTTCACCTTGCGGCCGTCGATGCGGGCGCAGAAGTCGAAGAGGCCGGCGAACGGGCCCTGCTCGCGCCGCGCCGCCAGGATGGCCTCCACCGCCATCTCGCCCACGCCGCGCACCGCGCCCAGGCCGAAGCGGATCCGGCCCTTGCCCGCCTCGCCGGCCCGGGCCGGCAGCGCCGAGAACTGCAGCTCCGACTCGTTCACGTCGGGCGGCAGCACCTCGATGCCGGTGCCGCGCGCCTCGGCGATGTGGGCCACCACCTTGTCGGTGTCGGCCGCCTCGCTGGAGATGAGGGCGGCCACGAACTCGACCGGGTAGTGGGCCTTGAGCCAGGCGGTCTGGACGGTGAGCAGGCCGTAGGCCGCCGAGTGGCTCTTGTTGAAGCCGTAGTCGGCGAACTTCTCCATCAGGCTGAAGATGCCGTCGGCGACCTTGGCGTCCACCCCGCGGGCCACCGCGCCCTCGACGAAGCCGACGCGCTCCTTGGCCATCTCCTCGGGCTTCTTCTTCCCCATGGCGCGGCGGAGCAGGTCGGCGCGGCCCAGGCTGTAGCCGGCCAGGACCTGCGAGATCTGCATCACCTGCTCCTGGTAGACGATGACCCCGTAGGTGCCCTCCAGCACCGCCTGCAGGGCCGGGTGGTCGTAGGCGACCTGCTCCCGGCCGTGCTTGCGGTCGATGAAGACGTCCACCATCGAGCGGCCGTCGTCGAGCTTCTGGCCCAGGGCGCCCGGGCGGTACAGGGCGCCGGCGGCGATCACGTCCTCGAAGTGGGACGGCTTCATCCGCGTCACCATCTCGGTGAAGCCCTGCGACTCCATCTGGAAGACGCCGGCGGTGTCGCCGCGCCCGATGAGCTCGTAGACCGCCGGGTCGTCGATGGGGATGTCGGCGGCGGCGAGCCCCTCGCGCTCCGGGTGGTTGGCGCGCACCAGCCGGATGGCGTCGTCGATGACGGTGAGCGTCTTCAGGCCCAGGAAGTCGAACTTCACCAGGCCGGCCTTCTCGGCGTCGTCCTTGGCGAACTGGCTCACCAGGGTGCCGGACTCGTCGTCCATGTAGACCGGCACGTGCTCCCAGAGCGGCTTCTCGGCGATGACCACGCCGGCGGCGTGGAGGCCGGCCTGGCGGTTCAGCCCCTCCAGGCTCATGGCGATGTCGAGGATGTCGCGGGTGGTGATCTTCTGCTGCTTCCCGGCGCCGTCCACGAAGGACTGGACCACCTGCGGGTCGGACCAGAGCGCCTGGAGCCGCGGCTCCTTCTCCAGGCACTCCTTCAGCGGCGGGGTCTTGCCCTGCACCGGCTCGGGGACCAGCTTGGCGATGCGGTCGCCCTCGGCGAAGGGGAGCCCCATCACCCGCACCACGTCGCGGATCACCGAGCGGGCCTTGAGCGAGCCGAAGGTGATGATCTGCCCGACGTGGTCCTGCCCGTACTTGCCGGCGACGTACTTGATCACCTCGTCGCGCCGGTTCTGGCAGAAGTCCACGTCGAAGTCGGGCATCGAGACCCGCTCCGGGTTCAGGAAGCGCTCGAAGAGCAGGTTCCAGCGGATGGGGTCGAGGTCGGTGATGCGCAGCGACCAGGCGACGATCGAGCCCGCGCCCGAGCCGCGGCCCGGCCCCACCGGGATGCTGCGCTCCTTGGCCCAGTTGATGAAGTCCTGGACGATGAGGAAGTAGCCGGAGAACCCCATCTTCCGGATGACCGACAGCTCCAGCTCCAGCCGCTGCCGGTAGCCGTCCCGGTCGTGGAGGTACTTCCCCTCGATCTCCCGGAAGCGCCGGTCCAGCCCCTCGCGCGCCAGCTTGGCGATGAAGTCGTCGGCCCCGAAGCCCTCGGGGAGCTGGAAGGCGGGGAGGTGGGTCCTGCCGATCTCCAGCTCGACGTTGCAGCTCTCGGCGATGCGCTGGGTGTTGGCGACGGCCTCGGCGAGGCCGGGGAGCGCCGCCGCCATCTCGCCGGGCCCGGCCACGAACAGGCCGTCGGTGTCGTGGCGGATGCGCTTCGGGTCGGAGAAGGTCTTGCCCGAGGCGATGCACATCAGGACGTCGTGGGCGCGCGCCTCCTCGCGCTTCACGTAGTGGGCGTCGGCGGTGGCGACGAGCGGGATGCCCTCCGCCTCGGAGAGCTCGGCCAGCTTCTGGTTGACGTCGAGCTGCTCCTTCATCCCGTTGGACTGGACCTCCAGGAAGAAGGCGCCGGGCTCGAAGATGTCCCGGTACTCGCGGGCGGCGCGGCGGGCGCCGTCCATGTCCCCCTGGCGCGCCAGCCGCGGCACCTCGCCGCCCAGGCAGGCGGTGAGGCCGACGAGGCCGCGGGAGTGCTCCCGGAGCAGCCCCTTGTCGATGCGCGGGTCGTAGTAGAAGCCCTCGGTGAAGGCCATCGAGGAGAGGTAGCGGAGGTTCGCCCAGCCCTCGGCGTTCTTCGCGAGGAGGATGAGGTGCCGGCTGACGCGCTCGGAGCGGTCCTTGCGCCCCTTCTCGCCGGCGACGTAGGCCTCCATCCCCAGGATGGGCTTCACCCCGGCCTTCCTCGCCTGCTGGTAGAAGTCGAGCGCGCCGAAGAGGTTGCCGTGGTCGGTGACCGCCACCGACGTCATCGCCTTGGCCTGGACCGTGGCGAGCAGGTCCTTGATGCGGATGGCGCCGTCGAGGAGCGAGTAGAGGGTGTGCAGGTGGAGGTGGGTGAAGTCGGCCATGGCCCGCGGGTGCGGCGAGGAGGGGAGGCTCTCATAGCAGGCTCCCCTGACGGCGGCCACGGCGCCGGACCGCCCCGGAACGGGACCCGGAGCGCGCCGGGACTCGCGCCAGGCGATCCGGTTCGGGGAGTCGGTGCCGTCGGGCCCCCACCACCCGCCCAGGCGCCCGGTCACGCCTCCGGGCGAGAAATGATCAGGCGGAGCGGCGCGCCGCGGGGTAGGAGTCCCCCATGCGCCTCTACGGCTTCTCCTACAGCCCGTACGTCGCGAAGGTCCGGAAGTGCCTCGAGCTCAAGGGCATCGCGTTCGAGTACGTGGAGGTCCCCTACCTCGACCGGCGCGAGCTCGTCGCCGTCACCGGGGGGACGGTGCACGTCCCGGTCCTGGCCGACGGGCCGGTGGTGGTGACCGACAGCGCCCGCATCACCGCCTGGCTCGACGACCGCCACGCCCCCTCGCTCCGCGCCGACCCGGCGGCGGTGGTCTACGAGGGCTGGGCCGACAACGTCCTCGAGGACGTGGCCTTCCGGGTCGCCACCCCCGGACTCGAGGCGCGCTTCGCCGAGCTCCAGGGCGGCCGGACGGACGCCGGCGCCCTGTTCCGGCTGGTGAAGGAGCGGAAGTTCGGGCCGGGCTGCGTGGACGCCTGGAAGCGCGACGCCGCCGCGCTCACCGCCCGCACGCTGGAGCTCCTCGCCCCGGCGGCGCGGGCCGTGGCCGCGCGGCCGTTCCTGCTCGGCGACCGCCCCTCGCTGGCCGACGACGCGGTCTTCGGCCAGCTCGCCATGCTGGAGGTGGCCTTCCCGGGCCGGGTGACGCGGCACGCCCCGGCGCT
>JAJZTO010000066.1 GCA_021848865.1 Myxococcales bacterium | reverse complement strand
TTGACAGCCTGCGTCACGCCGAACAGGATGTGCCGGACTTGCGCCTCCTCTTCGCCATCGCCGCCGCCTCGCTCGTCCTCCTGACGGCGGTGGCGCCGCACGTGCACACCGGGCCCGAGGGCAGCAACGCCTGCCAGGCCTGCGTGATGCGCGCCGCCGAGGAGGCCGCGCCGGCCACTCCCGACGTCGCCCCGGCCGTGGTCCAGGCCGACACGCTGGTCGCCGTGCCCGCCCGGGGCCCGGTGGCCGGCTTCCCGCTCGGCGCCATCCCCGGCCAGTCTCCCCCGCGCGCCTGATTCGCGGCGTCGCGGACCGTTTCACGACAAGTGATGACGAGGGGGCGCGTGCGCCCCCGGGAGCGATCCATGAGGTACGTGGTACTGGCAGGCCTGCTCGCCGCGGGCGCCGCCGCGGCGCAGGAGCCGCAGGCGGCGGCCGCGCCCCTGGGCGGGAACCCCTTCGCCCGCGTCCTCATGCTCCCGGACGTCTCCGCCATCGGGAGCGGCGCCCTGGTCTGGAACCAGAAGGACGTTCGGGTGGTCTCGCCGCGGAGCGATCCCTACGGGCCTGGCGGCAAGGTCCAGCCGGTGTTCCAGGAGCTGGAGGTGGCGCTGCAGTCGGTGGTGGACCCGTACGCCCGGGCCGACGTCTTCCTCACCTTCCACCCCGACGGTGCCGGCGTCGAGGAGGCCTACCTCACCACGCTCGGGCTCCCGGCCGGGCTGCAGATCCGCGCCGGCACGCTGAAGTCGCCCTTCGGCCGGCTGAACCAGCAGCACCCGCACGTCTGGGACTTCGTGGGCACGCCGCTGCCCATGGCGCGGCTCCTGGCGGTGGACGCGCTGGAGGGGCCGGGCGTGGACGTCGCCTGGCTGGCGCCGGTGCCCTGGTTCCTGGAGCTGCACCTCGCCTACCAGGACACGGTGCCCGGCTTCGAGACCGCCGGGCGCCGCACCGGCGTCGCCCACCTGCTCCAGTACTTCGACGTCGCCGAGGGCACGACCCTGGGGGTGGGGCTCTCGGCGGCGCGGCTCGACGAGCCCGGTGCCGGCGCCTGGCGCGATCTCTACGGCGCCGACCTGTTCCTCAAGATCCGGCCGCCGCAGGGACGGGCCTACCTCACGCTGCAGGGGGAGCTGTTCGCGCGGCGGCTCTCCGGCCTCGCCGACCCGGCCCAGGACGGCACGCGGCTGGGCGGCTACCTCCAGGCGCTCTGGCGCCAGGACGCCTACTGGGGCTACGGCGCGCGGTGGGAGAGCGCGCCGGCCGCCGGCCCCGGCCTCTCCGGGGCGGAGAACCGCTGGACCGCCCTCGCCACCTGGTACCCCTCGGAGTTCCAGCGGCTCCGCCTCCAGGTCTCCGACGACCGCCTGCCCGGCGGCTCGACCGGCTGGGAGGCGCTGCTGGCCATGGAATTCATCATCGGCGCCCACGGCGCCCACCCGTTCTAGGAGATGCGCATGCACCCCATCCCGAGGCTCGCGAGCCTCCTCCTGGCGCTGGTCCCCGCGGCCGCGGGGGCCTCGCTCCAGGTCGTCACCACCACCGACGGGCTCGCCGCGCTGGCCCGCGACGTCGGCGGCGACCGCGTCGCGGTCACCGCGCTGTCGCACGGCAACCAGGACCCGCACTTCGTGGATCCGAACCCCAACCTCGCGGTGAAGCTGCGGGACGCCGACCTGCTCGTCGACGTGGGGCTGGACCTGGAGATCGGCTGGCTGCCGCCGCTCGTGAACCAGTCGCGCAACGCCGGGATCCAGCCCGGCAACGAGCGCCGCTTCACCGCGGCCAGCGCCATCCGGGTGCTGGACGTCCCGACCGGCCCGGTGGACCGGAGCCTCGGGGACCTGCACCCCGCCGGCAACCCGCACTTCCTCGACGACCCGCGGCGGGCGGTGGAGGTGGCGCAGGCGATGGCCGCGAAGCTCGCGTCGCTGGACCCGGCCGGGGCGGCGGGCTACCGGGCGCGCGCCGCCGACTTCGCCCGGCGGATCGGCGCCGACGAGCAGCGCTGGCTCGCGGCCCTGAAGCCGTTCCGCGGCCAGGCGATCATCGCCAAGCACCCCACCGTCACCTACCTGGCCCGGTGGGCCGGCCTGCGGATCGTCGGCTACCTCGAGCCCAAGCCCGGCGTCGAGCCGCCGCCCAGCCACCTCGCCGAGATGGTGGAGGTGGCCCGGGCGCAGAAGGTGAGGGCCATCCTGGTGGAGACCTACTACGACACGCGCACCGCCGCGCTGGTGGCGAAGCTCAGCGGCGCCCGGGTGGCCTCGATCCCCGGCGACGTCGGGGCCTCGCGGACCGCCACCGGCTACCAGGCCTACATGGACGAGGTGGTGAAGGCGCTGGCGGGGGCGCTCGCGCCGTGAGGCCCGCTCCGGCGCTGGTGGCGCTCCGCGGGGCGGCGATCGGGTACGGCCGCACCCCGCTGTTCCGGGGCGTGGAGGTGGAGATCGCGCCCGGCGACTTCATGGCCATCGTCGGCCCGAACGGCGGCGGCAAGACCACGCTGCTGCGCACGCTGCTCGGCGTCCTGCCCCCGCTGGCCGGGGTGCGGGAGGCCCCGGCGCCGCTGGCGGTGGGCTACGTGCCGCAGCGCGACCAGGTGGACGCCATCTGGCCGCTCACCGCCGGCGAGGTGGCGCGCATGGGCCGGGCCCTGCTCGTCCCGCCGGGCCGGCGGCCCGGGGAGGCCGACCGGGCCGCGGTGCGCGAGGCGATGGCCCGCGTCGGCGTCGCCGGGCTGGAGGACCGGCCCTACCGCGACCTCTCGGGCGGGCAGCGGCAGCGGACGCTCATCGCCCGGGCGCTGGCCGCGGAGCCGCGGCTGCTCGCGCTGGACGAGCCCACCAGCGGCATGGACCCGGCCGGCGAGCAGGACGTGATGGAGCTGGTCAGCCGCCTGAGCCAGGAGGGCGGGCTGGCGGTGGTGATGGTGTCCCACCGGCTCGACGCCGTCGCCAGCAACGCCACGCAGCTGGTCTTCGTGGACCACCGGCGCGGCCTGCTGCGCGCCGGGAGCCTGGACCGGATGCTCACCGGGGAGGCCCTCTCGGCGCTCTACGGGCGGGCGGTGCGGGTGCACCGCGAGGACGGCCGGGTGGCGGTGCTGGCCGCCGGGGGAGGGCAGCCATGAGCGGGTTCGGGGCCTTCCTGGAGGCGCGGGAGATCTGGCAGGACCCGCTCCTGGCGGCGGTGATCGCCGGGGCGCTGCTCGGCTTCCTCGGCGTCTACGTGGTGCTGCGCCGGACCGTCTTCGTCTCCGCGGCGCTGACCCAGCTCTCGACGCTGGGGCTCATCGCCGCCATCGTGACCGAGGAGCGGCTGGGCGTGGCGGTGGAGCGGCCCAGCGTGCAGCTGGCCGTGGCGGTGCTCTTCTCGGTGACCGGGGCGCTGCTGCTCGGGCGGCTCCACGCCGGGCGGCGCCTCCCGGCGGAGGCCGGCGTGGGCATGGCCTGGGTGCTGGCCGGGGCCGCCGCCATCCTGGCCTCGAGCCGCTTCGTCCACGCCGCCCACGACATGGACGCGATGGTGTTCGGGAACGCCGTGGCCGTGCCCCTGGGCGACCTGCTGGCGCTGGCCGGGCTCGCGGCCGTGGTCCTCGCGCCCCACCTGCTCTTCACCAAGGAGCTGGTCTTCGTCGCCTTCGACGGCGAGACGGCGCGGGCCATGGGGATGCCGGCCGGCCTCTGGAACGGCGTGCTGTACGCCACGCTGGGGCTCGCCATCCCCCCGGCGGCCCGGGCCATCGGGGCGCTGCCGACCTTCGCCCTGCTCACGCTGCCGGCCTCGGCGGCGCTGCTGCTCGCCGGCCGGCTGCCGCGCATCTTCGCGCTGGCGGCGGCCCTGGGGGCCGTGGCCGCGGCGGCCGGGTACTTCCTGTCCTGGACGATCCAGCTCCCCACCGGGGCGACGATGGTGGCCGTGGCCGGGCTCTTCCTCGTCCCGGGCGGCGTCGCGGCCCTGCTGCGCCGCTGACGCGGATTCGGTGCGGCGAAAAGGTCTTGACCGGAGGGGGGTTCCTGCGTAGAAAGCCCCTCCCACCAAGCTGACGCGGGGTGGAGCAGCCAGGTAGCTCGTCGGGCTCATAACCCGAAGGTCGCAGGTTCAAATCCTGCCCCCGCAACCAACAAGACCGAAGGCCTCGCAGGCACTCACCTGCGGGGCCTTTGTGTTTCTACTTCCACTCCTCGTCAACCGTGTCCAAAGTCTGCCCAGAGGCTGCCTCTGCCTCCGTTCGTGCCTCGCGTAGCCCGGCGCGCCTGGCCGCCTTGGGCGGCTCGGAGCCCCTCCACCGCAGGGCCATGGTCAAGTCCGTCTGAATCGTCCATGTTGGACCCCTAAAAGCATTCCACAAAACCATCGCTAGAACATGAATATGTGTGTGATCTCATATGTTTGACAAGTACAGTATCGTTCCATAAAATGTTCCACATGGCTCCTCGGCGCGTAGCGACCAAGTTCGACCTTCTCACCCACCTGGCTGTCTCTGGCGTGACGGTCCCGGGAGCCTTGCGGGGGGCGCTCGGGGGCATTTCCCCGCAGACCCTCTCCCGCCTCGTTGCTGACGGGGGTGATGAGGTCTGCCGCATCGGGAGGGGCCGTGGGACACGGTACGCGAGGACCCGATCGCTGGAGGGCCTCGGTCACACGCTGCCGACATTCCGGGTTGACGCCAAGGGCCAGGTAACGCCAGCCGGCCCCCTTCACCTGCTGTGGGGGCGTCAAACCTTCTGGCAGGAGCCTGGAGCAGATGTCGTTTTCGAGGGACTCCCGCCCGCGCTCGTTGACATGGCGCCTCAGGGGTTCATCGGCCGGACTTTCCCGACCCGAAACCCTGGGCTAGGCCTTCCACCGCGCATCGCAGACTGGAGCGACGACCATCGCTTGATTGCGCTCGCCAGGCGCGGCGAGGATTGCGTCGGTGACCTCATCGTCGGGAACGAGTCGTTGCAGCGTTTCCTCGCTAGCCGGCCTGAAGATGTCGCCGCGGGAAGCTATCCCGCGGCGGCGGAGAGCGTGACCACCGCACCTGTCGGTTCCTCGGCCGGCGGAGAGCGTCCGAAGTTTGGGGCCTTCTCGCGTGGGAGACATGTCTTGGTGAAGTTCGCGAACGCCACGGACGAAGCCGGGAGGCGCTGGCGAGACCTGCTGTGGTGCGAACTGCGGGCCCTCGAAGTCGTGGCGACCGCGGGGCACCCGGCAGCCCCAGCGCGCTGTTTCGACAGCGGCGACTGGCGGTTTCTCGAAGTCGAACGATTCGACAGAGTAGGCGAGCGCGGCCGGCGCGCGGTCCTTTCCCTTTCTGCGCTCAACAACGAATACTTTGGGGGACCCGATTCTTGGACTGCCGCCGCCCCACTTCTCGGCAAGGCGCCGTTCTCGCTCTCGCGGCAGGATGCCTGGCACCTACGCTGGCTCGATGTGTATGGCCAGCTCATCGCCAACAGTGACCGTCACTTCGGAAACGTCGCCTTCTTCGTGAGCGGCGGCGGCTCACTGAGCTTGGCGCCAGCGTACGACATGCTCCCGATGGAGCTTGCGCCAGCGAATCATGACGTGGTCGTCAGGCGAGCTTTCGTCCCGGAGCCGCCAAGTGGAAGCACGCTGGACGTTTGGGCGGACGCCGCTCACTGGGCCCGGGTGTTCTGGCGGCAAGTGTCCCGGAACGAGGAGTTGAGCGCCGACGTCCGCGCGTACGCAACCCAAGCCGATGCCGCGATATCCGCGCTCGCGAGCCGGGTAACACCATCACCATCATCCTCTTCTTCTACTTCTCTTCCTCCATCCTCCTCGCCCTAGAGAGGTGACTTGCGGGCCCCCGCAACCAACCAACTGCACGACCGCGCCCTCAGGGATTCCAACCCGAGGGCGCGTTCGCATTTCCAGGGCCGGCAGGAGAAACCGCCGGCGATCGGCGATGGTCGCAGCCTCGCTCCCCGCCTGGGCGTTGCGTCACGCCGCGGGCGGCCCTACCCACGGGCGATGCGACCGGCGCTCGCCCTGACCTTCCTGCTGCTCTGCACGCACGCCCGCGCCGCCTGCACGCCGGCCTCCGCGCTGGCCATCGCGGAGGCGGACCGGGCCGCATCCGAGGCCGGACGCAAGGCGGACCAGGCCGAGTCGGTCGCGGTCCGGTCGGGCAATCCGGGTGCCGCGCGGCGCGCCGAGCAGGCCCGGCGGGAGGCGGAGGAGAGCCGGCGCCGGGCGGACGAGCTGGCGTGCAAGGCCACCCCGGCGGCGAAGCCGAGGCCGGTGCGCCTGCCAGGGTACTGACGCGCCGGGCGCCGGTTCAGGCGCGCGGGCCGCGGACGGTGGACGCCAGCGCGTTCGCGCCGAGCGCGACGACGATGCAGAGCATCCCGCCGAGCTCCCGCGCCGACGGCAGCTCGTGGAGCTGCAGGGCGGCGATGGTCACCCCGACCACGGGGGTGGCGAGGGAGCCGACGCCGGCGGCGGTCGCCGGGAGCCGGGACAGGATGAACAGCCACAGCGCCCAGCCGAGGGCGGTCGCGAGGAGCACCAGGAAGCCCATCGCCGCGACGAAGGGCGCGGTCCACCGGACCTCGATCGGCAGGAGGAGCGCGAAGGGCGCCATCGCCGCCGCGCCCCAGGCCATCTGCCACGCCGTCAGGGAGAGCAGGTCGCTCCGGCCCGGCCGGCACATCCGGATGGCCCAGACCGCGCTCGCGGCCCACACCAGCCCCGCCGCCACCGGGAGCGCGGTGGCGGCGAGCGAGCGGACCTGGAGCGGCGTCGCGATCAGCGCCAGGCCCGACGCGGCCAGCGCCAGCGCCGCCCAGCGCAGCCGGCCGATGCGCTCGCCCAGGAACGGCCAGGCGAGGAGCGCGAGCCAGAGCGGCATGGTGTAGGCCAGCACGGCCGCCTTCCCCGCGCCTCCCGCCGACACCGCCAGGGTCTGGAGGATGGTGAAGCCGGTCGTCTGCAGCAGCCCGAGGACCAGCGTCGGGGCGAGCGGCGTGGGCCGCAGGGTCCGACCGGTGAGCCGCAGGACGGTGAGCAGCGCCAGCGCGCCGAGGGCGGTGCGCCCCCACGCGACCGCCAGCGGCGAGGCGTAGTGGGTCGCGACCTTCGTCGCCACCCAGCTGTAGCCCCACACCAGCGCCAGGAAGGCCAGCGCGGCGTAGGCGGCGGCGACGCCGGAGCGCGCCGCCCGGGGCCCGCCTCCGGGCGCCGTCCGCGCGTCCTGCTCCGGCGGGTCCTGGCGCATCCGCGAGGTCCTCGAGGGGAGGGGGAGCGGGCCCGGCGGGCCGGCTCCGCCCTCGCGCCCGGGCCCGGAGCCTTACGCCTGGAGCGCCGCGGTCACCGACATCCGGATCTTCAGGGCCGACGAGATGGGGCAGCCGTTCTTGGCCGCCTCGGCCGCCTGAGCGAAGGCCGCCTGGTCGATCCCGGGCACCCAGCCCTTCACCTCGAGGACGCTCGCCTTCACCTCGAAGCCGCCGCCGGCCTTCGGGCCGAACTCCACGGTGCAGCTGGTCTCGAGCCGCTTGGCCGGGTGACCGCCCTGCGCCAGGCCGTGCGAGAGGGCCATCGAGAAGCAGCTGGCGTGCGACGCGGCCAGCAGCTCCTCCGGGGTGGTCATGGCCTGCGCACCCGCGGTGCGCGCCTTCCAGGTCAGGTCCGCGTCGCGAAAGGCGCCGCTCGCGGCGCTGGTCTTGCCCTTCCCGGACATCAGGTCGCCTTCCCACTGTGCGGTTGCGCGGCTCTGCATGGCGTGACCTCCTTGGTGGTGGTCCCGCATCTCACCTCCGCCGCGGCGCGGGCGCAACCGGAACGTGAGGGGAGTGGCGGCGATTCGACGGGGACGCGGAATCACGCCCCGCCCAGGTCGTCGGGCGGGATCGTCCACGTCCTTCCGGTGACGGCCTGCTAGGCTGGTGGAATGTCGATCAGCGTCCAGGTCCTGATGAGCCCGGGCTGCGGCCACGGCCAGGCGACGGTCGAGCTGGTGCGCGACGTGCTGCGGGCGCTGGCGCCGTCCGCGCGCCTGGAGACGATCACGGTCGCGACGCCGGCCGAGGCGCGGCGGCTGGGATTCCCGGGGTCGCCGACCGTTCGCGTCGGCGGGGTGGACGTCGATCCCTCGGCCCCGGGCGGCGCGGGCCTCGGTTGACGGCTGTACGGTCTCGCGGGCGTGCCCCCGCGTTCGCTGGTCGAGGATGCGGTGCGGATCGCCGTCCAGTCGGCCGGATAGGGCGGCGGGCGCCGGGACCCATGCCCGGGCTCGCGCTCCCCGCATCCTCCGGGAGTGCTAGGCTCGCGGCGAGCTGGCCGCCGGGACGGGAACGTGCGGGCTCCCGCTTCCGGCCGCGCGGACGGCCGCCGCCGAGGCGGCGACGCCGTACACCAGGTGCACGGCGAGGCTGGGCCAGATGGCCGGCCAGCCCAGCTGCCACGGGGTGGGGCGGCCGAAGGCCAGGGGGAGCGCCAGCGAGTTCACGACGGCCCAGATGGCCGCGCCGTACGCCGCGCCCACGGCGGTCGGGCTGCCCCATCGCCGGCGGGCCAGGACCGCCACCAGCGGCAGCGCCATCCCCCAGCTGATGAGGAAGTGCTCGACCGCGAGGGCCCAGATCGGCGTGCGGCCCAGCAGCGTCCGCAGGAGGAGCTCGCCGTAGACGTTGAGCGAGTATCCCAGGATCCTCCTCAGGACGATGCCGACCGGGATCATCGCGATCCCGCCCGCGACCCCGGCGATTCCCGCCCGGACCATCAGCCTTCGCATGGTGCCCCCTCCGGGGCGAGCCCAGGTCGACGCGACCGCCCGGCGCCAGGAACCGTGGCCCGCCGGGCGCCATTCCCCTCCCTCCGGAACGATAGCAGGTGCGCCCCCGCGGGACCCTTGTCCAGCAGCCCCGACCGCGCCATGTTCGCCGCCATGGATGCCCTCGTCCTGCCGCCGGCCCATTGTGCGCTCGTCGTCATCGACCTGCAGCGCGGGATCGTCTCGATGCCGGCCTTCCCCCGGCCGTCCCTGGAGGTCGTCGCGAACGCGGCGCGGCTCGCCGAGGCGCAGCGCGCCGGAGGCGGGCTGGTGGTGCTGGTCCGGGTGACGCCGCGCCCCGACGGCCGGGACGCGCTCCACCCCACGCTCGATCCGGGTCCGCCCCTGCCCGCGCGCACGCCGGGCTGGGCCGAGCTCGTCCCGGAGCTGGCGGGCCACGAGGAGGACCTGGTGATCACCAAGCGGCAGTGGGGCGCGTTCTACGGGACCGAGCTCGATCTCCAGCTCCGCCGCCGCGCCGTCCGGACCATCGTCCTGTGCGGGATCTCCACCAGCATCGGCGTCGAGAGCACCGCGCGGGACGCCTACGAGCGGGGCTACGATCAGGTGTTCGTCGAGGACGCGATGGCGGCCCGCTCGGCCGGCGAGCACGCGCACACCGTGGCCCACGTCTTCCCGCGCATCGGCCGGGTCCGGAGCACCGGACAGGTCGTGGCGGCGCTCCGGGCGGGCCTTCCGGCGCGTCCGGACTGACCCCGCCGGCGCCACGGCGGATCGAGCCGCGGTGCGCCGGAGGCCCCCTCCTTCCGGCCGCCCGTCACCGGAGCTCGGCGCCGGCCTCGCGCAGCAGGTCCCGCAGGACGGCGCGGTGGCAGCGGGACTCGTCCTCGCAGTAGCAGCCCACCGCGAGGTCCATCCGCCTCGACAGGGCCGCGAGGAGCGTGAGCAGGTGCCGGGCCGCCGGCGCGCGCATCTCGGCGCGGTAGCGGCGCCGGAAGGCGACCCAGTCGCGGTCGGCCGCCGCGGCCTGCGCCTGCTTCACCAGGGCGGGGGAAGGCGCGAGGGCGGGGAGCCAGACGTCGTACCAGTCGTCCGCCGCGAGGCGCCCGGAGGGCACGCCCCGCGGCGGGCGGCGGACGGTGCCGAGGCGCAGCCCCTCGCCGGGGGCGCGCGGACTCCCGAGGCGGACCACGCGGAGGGCCATGGAGCGATCATGCCGCCTCGCGGGCAGGCCCGCCACCCGGAGGCCGGCGGCCCCGGCCGGCAGGCCGGGCCGCCGGCGCCCCGGGACGTCGTCAACGGGCCCGGCCGTCGAACAGGCGCAGATCGACCGCCGCGGCCATCGCCTGGTAGCCGGCGTCGTTCGGGTGCAGGTGGTCGCCGCTGT
>JAJZTO010000065.1 GCA_021848865.1 Myxococcales bacterium | reverse complement strand
GCCTCGTCCAGCGCGATGAGGGCGGCGCCCAGGGCGCCGGCCAGGATGGGCTCGGGCAGCACCTCGACCGGCACGCCGGAGCGCTCCGCCAGGGCCTTCACCACCCCGGGGAAGTACTCGCAGACGCCGCCGGTCACCAGCACCGGGCCGGTGAGCCGGTCCATCTCCAGGATCCGGTCGGCGACCGAGTACATGCAGCCCATGGCGATCTCGCCGGCGGTGGCCCCGCGCCGCAGCAGCTCGATGACCTCCACCTCGGCGAAGACCGAGCAGTAGCTGCCGACCTGGGCCGGCTTCTCGGCGGTGGTGGCCAGGTCCATGAGCCGGGTGGGGTGCACGTCGAGGTGGCGGGAGGCGAACATCAGGAAGGTGCCGATGCCCACCGCGCACTTGCGGACGCTGCGGCTGGAGGTGATGGCGCCGGCCGCGTCCACGTGGATGAGCTTGGGATCGCGCCCGCCGATGTCCACCACCGTCATGGCCCGCGGCTGGTGGTGGAAGGCGCTGCGGGAGTGGCACAGCGTCTCCGCCACCGAGCGGGTGGCGCCGGCGGCGCAGGCGGCGCCGAAGCCGGTGACCGAGACGGCGCCGAGCCGCGCGGCCGTCAGCTGGGCCTCGCCCAGCGCCACGTTCAGCGCCTCCTGGTAGCAGTCCTGGAAGTACCCGCGGGTCGGCACGGTGGCCCGGCCCAGGATCTTCCGCTGGTCGTCGGCGACGACGACCTTCACGCACTCGGTCCCGATGTCCGCTCCGGCGACGACCATGGCCATGTCCTCAGGGCCCTCCCGTCAATGCGCCGCCGCGTCGCGGCCGCCGCTCGCGCCCGCCGACGTCCGCCGCTGCTCCAGGAACTCCTGGAGCTGGGAGCGGATGTGCTCCACCGAGACCAGCCGGGCGTCGTGGGTGTCCCCCTCGATGACCAGCGAGGGCACGCCGGTGTCGCGCCCGAGCCGGAGGTGGAGGCCGTGGCGCGCGCCGCTGTGCTCGGGGTTGGTGCGGGCGTCGTGGAACACCACCCCGTCCACCCCGTACCGGGCGAACTCCCGCTCCAGGTGGCGGACCCGGTGCTCGCGGGAGCGGTTCTCGTAGATGGTGATGTAGGCGGCGGCGGTGCTCTCGATGGGGTTCTCCTTGGAGAAGCCGTCGAAGACGTAGTTGGGGCCGTAGGTGGAGGCGACCACGGCGATGCCCTGGTCCAGGAAGACGCTGGCCAGCGGGCGCAGCGCGCACCAGATGGCCGGCCCCTCCCAGAAGAAGCGCATCCGCTCGCCCGGCACCGCCGCCACCTTGTCGGCGACCCGGGTCTTCAGCTCGGCGAGCAGGATCTCGTAGTAGCGGATGGCCGCCTCGGTGCCGCGCATCAGCAGCATGGGCGCCACGTGGATCAGGGTGTCGAAGTAGGTGAGCGGGCTGGGGGTGTAGCAGGCCAGGTCCAGCACCTCGCCCCAGAGCCGCGAGGCGCGGGCCGAGAGGTCCACCACCTCGGCCAGCCGGTCGTGGTCCAGGGTGCGGCGCGAGAGCTTCTCCAGGCGCTGGACCAGGCGGATGGTCTGCTGCACCGAGGCGTCCACCTCCACCTTCTCGATCTCGTCGAGCACCGGCGGCGGGTGGAGCCCCAGCATGGGCACGCCCATGCGGTTGGCGTAGTACTCGAACCAGCGGGCGATGTAGCGCCCCAGGTTGGTGCTGTAGACCAGCACCTCGGGGCGGGGGATGCGCTCGACGCCGTGGATGGCGGCGAGCGGGCTCTCCCCGAGCAGCATGGCGCCGACGTCGCTGGCCATCTCGCTGGGGGCGAAGGGGGAGAAGCCGTCGGCCAGCGCCCGGGCCAGGTACTGCCGGTGCTGCCGGCTGGCGCCGATGAGGGCAGCGTGGTTCTCCGGGAAGTAGGGGGTGTAGCCCATGGCCCGGACCACCTCGACCGGGCCGAGCCCCGAGCACCAGGCCACGTGCCGGTCGGGGTCGCGGTCGGCCGCCGCCAGGTCGCGGTAGTAGCCGTGGATCAGCTCCTTGAGCTTGGGGGCGCACTCCAGCGGCACCCGGCCGCTGGGCATGAGCCCGTTGCGCCCGGTGCCGGCCGGCACCTTGAGGTTGCCCTGGGCCTGGTCGGCCTTCACCTCGGCCACCGTCCGGGCGCTCTGCTCCTGCTTGTGGCGCTGCTGGCGCTCCCGCGAGTGGACCAGCTGGGTGATGGCCCAGTTCAGCGGCGCCTGCATCCCCAGCCGCTCCGCCTCGGCGACGATGCCGCCGTTCATGGCGTCCACCTCGGTCCGGAAGCCGCGGACCAGGTCCTGCCACATCGAGGGGCGGTTCTTGGCCAGCGCCTTCTGCGAGCGGACGATGGGGGCGTAGGGGTCCGCCTCGTCCTCCAGCGGCGTGCCCCGGGCCTTCATCACCCCGGCGATCTCCAGGGCCAGGGCCCGCATGAAGGCCTGCATGTCCTCGTCCTCGAGGAGCTCGGTGCAGCTCATGCCGGTGAGGGCCGAGACCGGGTTCACCACGGCGTTGTGGACCAGCTTCTGCCAGACCACCGTGTCCACCGCCGGCGAGATCTCCGCCGCCAGCCCGGAGTCGTTGAACATCCGGCAGATGGCCCGCACCTCGTCGGTCACCACCCCGTCCACCGGCGCCATCTGGATGGGCTTGATGCCGGTGCGGTAGCGCATCCGGTTCGGGCCGGTGTGCTGGATGCTGTGGAAGGTGATGCCGGTGAGGATGCGGGCCTCGGGGGCGACGCTCCGGATGCGCTGCACGTTGCCGATGCCGTTCTGGGTGGAGAGGATCCAGGTCTTCTCGCCCAGGGCGGGGAGCCCGGCGCGGACCGCGCCCTCGGTCTGGTAGCTCTTCACCGCCACGAACATGAGGTCCACCGGCGCCAGCCCCTCGGCGCTGGTGACGACCTTGAGGCGGACCTGCCGCTCCCCCTTGTCGGCCTCGGCCAGGTAGAGGCCGTCCTCGGAGAGGAGCTTGGCCCGGGCGACGTTGGCCTCCAGGAAGGTGACGTCCTGGCCGGCCTCGCCCAGCCGGCCGCCGATCAGGCCGCCGAGGGCACCCGCTCCGAGCACCAGAATCCGCATCGCAGGCCTCCGTGCCGCGCCACATCCGGAACGCCATCCGGTCCACGTTTCGTCCCGCGCGCCCCCGGTTCCCGCGCGCGGCGCCCCGTGGCCCGCCCGACCCCATATGTGCTATCTGGTACGAGTATACCAAAAACAACGGGAGAGAGCATGCACGTCGGCGTCATCGGCTCGGGTTCCATCGGCCCCGATCTGGCGTACGGGTTCCTCGGGCCCGCGGCCCGCGCGGGGGGTACGGTCCACCTCCACGACATCAAGAAGGAGGCGCTCGACGCCGGGGTGGCCCGCATCGAGGGCTACATGGCCAAGGCCCGCGCCAAGGGGAAGCTCTCGGCCAAGGAGGCCGAGGCCATGCGCGCCCGGCTGGTGCCGACCCTGGAGCTGAAGGATCTGGCGGGGTGCGGCTACGTGCTGGAGGCCGCCACCGAGAACCTCGAGGTGAAGCAGGCCATCCTGGCCCGCCTCGAGGAGGTGGTCGGTCCCGACTGCCTGATCGGCTTCAGCACCTCGGGCATCCCCCGGGCCCGCATCGCCGCGAAGGCCAGGCGGCCCGACCGCTGCTTCGTGAACCACCCCTTCTTCCCGGCCTGGCGCGCGCTGCCGGTGGAGATCGTGCCCTCGCCCGACGCCGCCCTGAGCGCCCGGATGGTGGCGCTGATGAAGCAGCTCGGGAAGGTGCCCATCGTCACCCGGGACGTCCCCTGCTTCGCCGCCGACGACGTGTTCGTGAACTACTGCGCCGAGGCGGTCCGCATCGTCTCCGAGGGGCTGGCCACGCCAGCCCAGGTGGACGAGGTGGTGGACCGGGCGGTGGGCGGCGGCGGGCCGTTCTGGGTGATGGACCTCACCCGGGGCAACCTCCTCAACGTCCACTGCGGCGAGCTCATGGCCGAGGCGGGCGGGAAGTGGTTCGCGCCGCCGCCGGCCTTCTCGACCCAGGGGAACAAGCCCTGGTTCCCGGGCGGCCGCCCCGGCCGCGAGCCCTGCGCCCCCGAGGTGGCGACGCGGATCCGCGAGCGCATCCTGGCGGTGCTGCTGGCCCGGACCGCCTACGTCGCCGACGAGGGGATCTGCGCCCCCTCCGACCTCGACTGGCTCACCCGCAACGCCCTGGGCTTCTCGCAGGGGCTGCTCTCGCTGGCCGAAGCGCTGGGCGCCGGCGAGGTGCACCGGCTCTGCACCGCCTACGCCGCCGCCCACCCGGGCTTCGAGGTGCCGCGGAGCGTCCGCGAGAAGCGGCCGGTCCGCTTCCACCGCAACGTGGTGGTGGAGCGGGACGGCGAGCTCGCCGTGGTGGTGCTGCGCCGCCCCGAGGTGAAGAACGCCCTCTCCGAGCTCACGATGAAGGAGTTGGACGAGACCTTCGCGGCCCTGGCGGGCGACGCCGCCGTGAAGGGCGTGGTGCTGACGAGCTTCGACGGCGCCATCGCCGGCGCCGACATCACCGAGCTGGCGGCCCTGAAGGACGTGGCCGACTGCGAGCGCTCCTCCTCGACCGGCCAGCGGGTGGTGGACCGCATCGCCGCCTTCCCGAAGCCGGTGGTGGCGGCGGTGGACGGCCCGGTCATGGGGGGCGGCGCCGAGCTCTCCATGGGCTGCCACGCCCGGGTGGTGGGGCCGAACCTGGCCCTGGGGCAGCCGGAGGTGAACCTGGGCATCATCCCGGGCTACGGGGGCACCCAGCGGCTGCCGCGGCTCATCGGCTTCGAGCGGGCCGCCGACCTCATCCGCACCGGCCGGCCGGTGGGCGCGAAGGAGGCCTGCGCCTGGGGCTGGGCCACCGGGGCGCCGGCCGAGGACTTCGTCGGCGCCGCCAAGGCGCTGGTGCGCCGGCACCTCGCCGGCGAGGTGAAGCTCGCGCCGGTGGACCCGAAGCCCGTGGCGGTGGGGCCCTTCCCCCCGGTGGAGCTCGGCCACCGGTCGCTGAAGATCGACGAGATCGTGGTGGAGGTGCTGCGGGAGGGGCTGCGCCGGCCGCTCCCCGAGGGGCTGGCGGTGGAGTCGCGCGGCTTCGGCCTGTGCAAGGCCACCGTGGACATGGACATCGGCATGAAGAACTTCATCCAGAACGGCCCGCGCGTCCCGGCGGCGTTCCTGCACGAGTAGGAGAGCCCTCATGGCACGCGACGGGAGCATCGTCATCCTCGACGGCGGGCGGCGGCTGCCGCGCGCCGACATCCTCCACGGCAACAAGGAGGCGGGCCTCTTCGCCCGCTTCACCGCCACCCAGCTCGGCGGGATGGCCATCCGGGCCGCGGTCCGGGAGAGCAAGGTCCCGGCCGGGAAGGTCGGCCACGTGGTCATGGGCATGGCCCAGCACGCCCACCGCGACTCGATCTACGCGGCCCAGGGCATGCGCTGGCGCGGCGGGCTGCCCCACGACGTCCCGGCCCTCACCGTCGCCCGCATCTGCGGCAGCGGCGCCGAGGCGGTGGCGGTGGGCTCGGAGATCATCCTGGCGGGCATGCGCCACGACCCGGCCCGGCCCTTCGTGGTGGTGGGGGGCGCCGAGAGCATGCAGTACCCCTTCGCCGCCTACGGCCTGCGCGGCCGGAAGGTCGGCGGGTCGGTGCAGAAGTACGGGGCGGTGGAGGCGAAGGCCCTGCCGCCCGGCACCCACCTGCAGGACGCGCTGCTCGCGAACCTGTACGACCCGAGCGCGAAGATGTCGATGGCCAACACCGCCGAGGAGCTGGCCCGCCGCTACAAGATCGGCCGCGCCGAGGCCGACGCCTTCGGCCTGCGCTCCCACGTGAACGCCAAGAAGGCGCGCGACGCCGGCTGGTTCGACGAGGAGATCGAGCCGGTGGTGGTGAGGCGCGACGGCGCGGCGGACCCCATCACCGTGAAGTACGACACCCACATCCTCGAGGCGCCGAAGGCCGAGGGCATGGCGCGCCTGCCGCCGGCCTTCGAGCCGGGCGGGATCGTCACCGCCGGCAACGCCAGCGCGGTGGTGGACGGCGCCGCGGCGATGGTCATCGGGCTCGAGGCCGACGCGGCCCGGGAGAAGCTGCGCCCCCTGGCGCGGGTCGCCGGGGTGGGCGTGGCCGGCTGCCCGCCGGAGATCATGGGCTGGGGGCCGGTGCCGGCGACGAAGCGGGCGCTGGAGAAGGCCGGCATCCAGGGGAAGGACGTCGACCTGGTGGAGATCAACGAGGCCT
Source organism: Myxococcales bacterium (assembly GCA_021848865.1). GTDB lineage: Bacteria > Myxococcota > Myxococcia > Myxococcales > Anaeromyxobacteraceae > JACRMN01. Next base: position 4,015 of record JAJZTO010000065.1, on the reverse strand, counting down.
TCGCGCCGCAGGCGCTCGCCTGCATGAAGGACTTCGAGGGCATGGGCATCGACCCGGCGAAGGTGAACCCCTGGGGCAACGCCATCGCCATGGGCCACCCGCTGGGCGCGACGGGCTCCATCCTGACCCTGACCGCCTCCTACGCGCTGCGGCGCACCAGGAAGCGCTGGGCGCTCGTCACCATGTGCATCGGCGGCGGCCAGGGCATCGCCCTGGTGCTGGAGTCGATGGCCTAGTTCCCTGGCGCGGGAGAGGCCGGGGGTGCCGCGCCCGCCGCCGGCACCGTGGGGCCCGACGGCGCCGGCCCGCAGGCCACCGGCTGGCAGGCGCCGGGGAAGTCGGCCTGGCAGCAGTCGAGGGGCTCGCCGTTCTCGTCCTGGAAGCGCACCGCCCAGTGGCGGGCCGACACCTCCAGGGTGGCGAAGCCCCAGGCGGTCGAGGCGAAGAAGAGCTGGGCGCCGACCGGCCCCACCCGGGTGAACTTCTCGTCGCGCCAGCGGGAGCCGTTGCCGGCGACGAAGACGTCGTAGCCGGCGGCGGCGCGCAGGTGCTGCAGGTCGTGGTCGTGGCCGCCGAAGTAGGCGGCGATGGGCCCTCGCGCCGCCTCCTGGATGCGCCGCATCCGCGGCACCCACTGGTTGCCCTCGCCCAGCAGCGCCCCGGCGTGCTCGCCCGAGGCGGCCGGTGGGTGGTGCCCCACCAGGAAGCAGGGGCGGGCGTCGCAGCCCACCGTGGCCTGGGCCACGAAGGCCTCCTCCTGCTCCAGCGTGAAGCCGCCGTAGTCGGCCCCGATGACGTTCGAGTCCACCACGATGAAGCGCGCCGGCCCCCGGTCGATCACGTAGTGGCGCGCCGGCATGCTCCAGTGCGGCCCGTGGTGGGCCACCTCTAGGCAGGCGCGGAGCCGGCCGAGCCGCTCCGGCGGGACGTCCCCCTCGACGCAGCTCCGGTCGGACCGCACGTCGTGGTTGCCGAGGGCGAGGTAGACCGGCAGCGGCTTGCCGTCGCGCTGGAGCGGCGCGAGCGCGTCCTCGAAGTGCTTGCGGAAGCGCGGGTCGTCGGGCGCGGTGAAGCCCGGCGCCACGGTGTTCCCGTCGGCGGCGAAGGCGCAGGCGGCCGCGCCGGCGACGCGCGCGTCGGGGCCGCACTCGTAGAGGTTGTCGCCCGCCGAGAAGGCCAGGTCGAAGGGGGCGCGGGCGTTGGCCGCCGCCATGGCCCTGGCGACGGCCGCCTGCTGGCAGGTGTCGTCGCCGAAGTCGGCGAAGAACAGCACCCGCAGCTCCGGTGGGGGCGCCGGGGCCGGCCCGGCCGCCGCCGCCGGCGGGAGGGCCTTGCGGACGGTGTAGGGGGAATGGCCGGCGAGCCAGCAGCAGCCGGACCGGTTGGCCCAGAGGAAGGCCAGCACCGCGGCCAGGGCCCAGCCCTTCACGGCCGCCTCGCCGCGAGGTCGACGGTGTTCCGGAGCAGCATGGCGATGGTCATGGGCCCGACCCCTCCCGGCACCGGGGTGATGGCCGCGGCCCGCTCCGCCGCCGGCCCGAACTCGACGTCGCCGACCAGCTTCCCGTCGGGGCGCCGGTTCATGCCGACGTCGATCACCACCGCGCCCGGCTTCACCCAGGCGCCCCGGATGATCTCGGCCTTGCCGATGGCCGCCACCAGCACGTCGGCGCGCGCCACCTCGCCGGCGAGGTCGGCGGTGCGGGAGTGGGCCACGGTCACGGTGGCGTGCTGCTCGAGCAGCATCGCCGCCATGGGCTTGCCGACGATGTTGGACCGGCCCACCACCAGCGCCCGCTTGCCCTTGAGCTCCACCCGGGCCTCGGCGAGCAGCCGCATCACGCCCCAGGGGGTGCAGGCGCGGGGGGCCGGCTTCCCGGTCCAGAGGCAGCCGACGTTGAAGGGGTGGAAGCCGTCGGCGTCCTTGGCCGGGTCGATCGCCTCCAGCACCGGCTCCTCGTCGATGTGGTCGGGGAGGGGGAGCTGCACCAGGATGCCGTGGACCGATGGGTCGGCGTCGAGCCGGCGCACCAGCGCCATGAGCTCGGCCTGGCCGGTGGTCGCCGGCAGGTGGTGCTCGACCGAGTGGATGCCCACCTCGTCGCAGGCCTTGCGCTTGCCGCGGACGTAGATGGCCGAGGCCGGGTCCTCGCCGACGCGGACCACGGTGAGGCCCGGCGTCACCCCGCGCCCCTTCAGCTCCCGCACCGCCTTCGCCACCTCGGCGCGGACCTGCGCGGCGATGGCCTTGCCGTCGATGATCATGGGGCGCGGATTCTACCCGACCGCCGGGAGGGTGGCACGGGGCGCCAGGCCGCGCCCCCCGGGCGGCCGCGGCGGCGCTAGGATGGGGGCACGGGGGCTCACCCCCGAGGAGGCGCCATGGACCTGCCGGTCTGCGCGAAGTGCAACACGCCGCTGGACGAGAGCGGGTCCTGCGTCACCTGCGCCGCCGAGGCGCAGGGGCTCAAGCTCCTCTCCCGGTCGGGGTACGCGTCGGTGAAGGAGATGCTGGAGCTGCTGGAGGAGGAGGGGGTGGCGGCGGAGATGGAGCAGGTCCCGGCCCGGCGCGAGGAGGAGCGGTCGCGGCCGCTCTGGAACCTCTACGCGCCGGCGGCCGAGGTGGAGCACGCCGTCGGCTTCCTGCAGCGGGACTGGGCCGAGCTGCTCGCCGACCCGGAGGCGGCGCGGGCGGCGCAGCGCGGCCTGGCCGGGATCGACCTGGACGCCGGCGGGGAGATCGAGTGCCCGGCCTGCGGCCACCGCTTCACGCCCCGGGCCGGCGCGGCCGAGTGCCCCGACTGCGGCCTGTCGCTCGGCGCCCCCTCGGAGGCGGCGCCGGACGAGGCGGAGCATTGAAACGGGGGCTGCGCCCCCGCCCCGCCGGCAGAGCCGTCGGGGCCCCACCCCAGACTGCGCGGGTCCCTGCGGCGCTTCTCGCCTGCGGCGCTCGCGCCGCGTCCCGCGGGCGCGGCTTCGCCGCGCTGTTTCCGAACCAGCGGCGGCGCATTAGGATCCCGCATGCCCCGCGAGCTCACCGACCTCCACATCCACGTGGGCGGCGCCGTCGCCCCCCACGTCCTCTGGTCCATCGCCCACGAGCAGGGCTTCAAGCTCCCGGTGAACGACTACTGGGAGTTCCTGGAGCTGGTGAGCGCCCGGCCCGGCAAGGTGCGCTCGCTGGAGGAGTACCTGGCCGTGCTCCACACCTGGACCGAGAAGATCCAGTCCTCGCCCCAGGCCATCGAGCGCAGCGTCCACGAGATCATCGGCAAGGAGTACCGCTCCTCCCGGGTGGACCTCATCGAGCTGCGCTTCAACCCCATGAAGCGCAACGTGGGAGGCGAGCGGGACCTCGACCACATCATCCACGCCGCCGTCCGGGGCATGGACCGGGCGGTGCTGGAGTACGGGGTGCGGGCCGGCCTGATCTTCTGCCTGGCCCGCGAGTTCGAGCCGCGCCTCAACGAGATCCTGGTGGAGAAGGCGATCCGCTACCGGCGGCGGGGCGTGGTCGGCATCGACCTGGCCGGGACCGAGCGGAACGCGCTGGAGCTGGACGCCCGCGCGCTGCCCCGCTACCGGGAGCTGTTCCGGCGGGCGCGGGCGGCGGGGCTGAAGACCACCGTCCACACCGGCGAGACGGCCGGCACCGGCGCCGAGGGGGTGCGCGCGGTGGTGGAGCAGCTCGAGCCGGAGCGCATCGGCCACGGCATCGCGGCGGCGCGGGACGAGGGGGTGATGGACCTCCTGCGCGAGCGCGGGGTGGTGCTGGAGATCTGCCCCACCTCCAACCTGGCGACGCGCGCGGTGGCCTCGCTCGACGAGCTGAAGGAGATCCTGCAGCGCTTCTGGGCCCGGGGGGTGCGCTTCACCATCAACACCGACGGCCCCTACCTGCTCGACACCAGCATGCGCCGCGAGGTCGACATGCTCCACGACGCGCTGGTGCTCGCGAACGAGCAGATCGAGCAGAGCTTCCGCTGGGCCCGCGAGGCGACCTTCCTGCCGCCGC
>JAJZTO010000064.1 GCA_021848865.1 Myxococcales bacterium | reverse complement strand
GACGCATCGCCGGGGAGCTGCGGGCGCTGCGCCGCGCCGACTTCTGGGACCCGGCGCCGGGGCTGGGGCTGCTGCGCGGCGCCCGCTTCCGGGCCCGGCTCGACGCGGCGCTCCCGGTGCGGACCTTCGAGGAGTGCCCGCGCCCCCTGGCCCTCTCCGCCTTCGACGTCGGGGCGCGCCGCACCGTGGTGCTCCGGAGCGGCCCGCTCGCGGCCGCGGTGCACGCCTCCTGCGCCGCGCCCATCCTCTTCCAGCCGGTCCGCATCGGCGGGCGGCTCTACGCCGACGGCGGCGTCGCCGACCGCCACGGCCTGGCCGGCGCCGGCCCGGGCGAGCGGGTGCTCTACCACCACCTCACCTCCCGCTCGCCGTGGCGGCGGCGCGGCAGCCCGGCCCTGCGCGTCCCGGAGCGGCCCGGGCTCCGGGCGGTGGCGCTGCAGGGCATCCCGCGCTGCGGCCCGTTCCGGCTGGAGAACGGCCCGGAGGCGCTGCGGCTGGCCGCCGAGGGGATGCGGCGGGCGCTGGACGCCGAGGCCGGGCCGGGCCCCGCTCAGCGGCCGGCCGGCCCCGTCCCCACCGCCGCCGGCGGCGCGGCGGGCGCGGCGGGCGCGGGCGGCTGGCCGGGCGCGTAGCCCACCAGCGTGGCCACGGCGCGCCCGATGACGAAGTCGGTGCCGATGCGGACCACGATGCGCCGGGGGTCGTCGCTGAACCAGACGTAGGTCGGGTTCCGCTCGCTGAACTTGCCGGTGAAGCCGGTGGGGATCCGGACCCGCACCGCCGGGAAGGTCCCGGCCGCGGTCTCGACCCGCTCCCGCCCCTCGACCTCGATCACCACCTGGTTCACCTTGCTGCCGGCCAGCACCGGGAACTCCTGGCGGGCGCCGTCGGGCAGCGGCAGGGTGCGCAGGCGGAAGATCAGGGCCACGAAGTCGATGGTCCCCGGCGGGATCTCCACGACCTCGGTGCTCTCCGACTTGCCGCGCGAGGTGAAGGTGGCCTTCCCGGCCTCCCGGTCGAAGTGGGTCCGGTCGCTGTGGCGGTAGCCCGGCTCCACCGCGTCCAGCGTGGCCAGGCGCGGCAGCAGGGTGGCGGTGTCCAGGTTCGACACCAGGGCCTCGCGGACGTCGGCGATGGAGGCGATCCCGCCGGTGCGCGCCTGCAGGAAGACCGGGAGGAGGCTGTCGATCGGCCGCCCCACCGCGATGCGCGCCGTCCCCACCTTCAGGCCCAGGTAGGTCACGGTGAAGTCCATGCGCTCCTCCGGGCCGAAGGGGAGGACCGGCGGCGCGGCGGCCAGGGCCAGGGCGGCGAGGAGGGCGGCGGGCATGGGGACGGCGCCAGCCTACCGGCTCGGCCCCGCCCCCGCCATCTCCCGGCCGTCCGCCCCTCCCCGGCCTCGCGCCGCGCATCAGCGCTTGCCATGCGTGGGGCGGTGCGGTATCCGCCCCACTCCGGGGTGCCGGGCGGTTCGGCCCGCCCCCGCGACGAAGGGGAGCCATGGGACGCATCTTCGAGACCCGCAAGGCCACGATGTTCGCCCGCTGGAACCGGATGGCGAAGGTCTTCACCCGGATCAGCAAGGACATCGCCATCGCGGTGAAGGCCAGCGGGCCGAACCCGGACAACAACGCGGCGCTGCGGCGCGCCCTGCAGAACGCGCGCGGCGCCAACATGCCCAAGGACAAGGTCGAGGCCGCCATCAAGCGCGCCTCGGGCCAGGAGCAGCAGGCCTACGAGGTCGTCCTCTACGAGGGGTACGGCCCCCACGGCGTGCCGGTGGTGGTGGAGACCGCCACCGACAACGTGGTGCGCACGGTGGCCAACGTCCGCATGCACTTCAAGAACCACGGCGGCAACCTGGGCACCGCCGGGAGCGTCGCCTTCCAGTTCCACAAGATGGGGGTCTTCCGGCTGGCGCCGGAGGGGCTGGACCTGGACGCCCTGGAGCTCGAGCTCATCGACCACGGGCTCGAGGAGATGGGCGAGGGCAAGGGGGAGAAGGGCGAGCCGCAGGTGGTCATCCGCTGCGCCTTCGCCCACTTCGGCCAGCTCCAGGCGGCCCTGGAGGCCCGCAAGCTCCCGGTGCTCTCCGCCGAGTCGGAGTACGTCCCGCAGAACCCGGTGGAGCTGCCCGAGGCGCAGGCCCACGAGGTGCTGGAGATGGTGGACGCCCTGGAGCAGGACGAGGACGTCCAGCGGGTCTTCCACAACCTCGCCTGACGGGCGGGGACCCTTCGCTCAGGCCCGGCCGATCGGCACCGCCCGGTAGATCGCGGCGAGGAGCTGGTCCGAGTCGAAGGGCTTCTTGATGAAGGGCACGCCGTCGATGGCGCGCTCGGTCACCGCCGACATCACGATCACCGGGATGGCGGCCAGCTCCGGCTCGGCCAGCTGCGCCTCGCGGAACTGCCAGCCGTTCATCTCGGGCATCATCAGGTCCAGGAGGATGACGTCGGGGCGCGGCTTGCCGCCGTGCAGCTCGCGCAGCGCCTCCCGCCCGTTGGTCGCCGGCACCGCGTGCAGCCCCTCGACGGTGAGCAGCATCTCGATCATCTCTCGCAGGTCGAGGTCGTCCTCGACTACCATCACCGTCGCCTGCGGCGGGGCCAGGGCCTCGATCATCGGGATCCCACAGTACCGGGTGGCAGGCGCCCCGGGGACGCCCCGCTTGGAGGGCCCTACGCGTTCTCGGCTGGCGCGCCGGGCCGCACGGCCCGTGCGGGGCAGGAAGGAGACCGTCATGTCGAGCCAGCGGAGCCGGCGTGCCCGGGTGGAGCGGGACACGATGGGAGAGGTCCCCGTGCCGGCGCGCGCCCTCTACGGCGCGCAGACGGCCCGCGCCCTGGCGAACTTCCCCATCTCCGGCCTGACCGCGCACCCCGCCTTCGTCGACGCCACGCTGCGGGTGAAGATCGCCGCGGCGCGCGCCAACCGCCGGCTCGGGCTCCTGCCCCGCCGGAAGGCGCGCGCCGTCGAGGCCGCGGCCCGCGAGGCCCTCTCCGGCCGCTGGCGCGACCAGTTCGTCGTGGACGTCTACCAGGCCGGGGCCGGCACCTCCCACCACATGAACGTGAACGAGGTCCTGGCCAACCGCGCCTGCGAGCTGCTCGGCGGGCGGCGCGGCGACCGCGGGCTGGTCGATCCCAACGACGACGTGAACATGTCCCAGTCCACCAACGACGTGGTCCCGACCGCGATGCGGCTGGCGGCGCTGGCGCTGGCGCCCGCCGCGGCCGGCGCGCTCCAGGCGCTGGCCGCCACCTTCGGGCGCAAGGCCCGGGCCTGGAACGGCGTGGTGAAGTCGGGGCGGACCCACCTCATGGACGCCACGCCCATCCGGCTGGGCCAGGAGGTCTCCGGGTGGTCCGCGGCGCTGCGCGCCGCCGCCGGCCGGGTGCGGGCGGCGCTGCCGGAGCTGGCCCGGCTCGGCCTCGGCGGCACCGCGGTGGGCACCGGCCTCAACGCCCACCCGCGCTACGCCCGCCTGGTGGTGGCCGAGCTGCGGGACCTCACCGGCCTGCGCCTCTCCCGCGCGCCCAACCCCTTCTACGCCATGCAGTCGCTGGCCCCGTTCTCCGCCCTGTCGGGCGCGCTCCGGGCCGCGGCGCTGGAGCTGCTGCGCATCGGGGGCGACGTGCGGCTGCTCGGCTCGGGGCCCGGCACCGGCCTGGGCGAGCTGCGGCTGCCCGCGGTCCAGCCCGGCTCCTCCATCATGCCGGGCAAGGTGAACCCCTCGATGGCCGAGATGCTGGCCATGGTCGGCCACCAGCTCGTAGGCCTCGACGCCGCCATCGCCAGCGCCACCGCCGCCGGCCAGCTGGAGCTGAACGTGATGATGCCGCTGGTGGCCTTCGACCTGTGCCACGCCCTGGACGTGCTGGCACGGGCCGTCCGCGCCTTCGACGAGCGCTGCGCCCGCGGCCTCGAGCCGGTCCGGGAGCGGGCCCGCCACTACGCCGCGCGCTCGGTGTCCCTCGCCACCGCCCTGGCCCCGCGCCTCGGCTACGCCGCCACCGCCCGGATCGTGAAGGCCTCGGTGGAGACCGGGCGCCCGATCGTCGAGCTGGCGGTGGAACTGGGCGGCCTCACCCCGGCCGAGGCCCGGCGCGTCCTCGATCCGGCGCGCCTCACCCGGCCCGGCCGGGCGTGAGGCGCCGGAGGCGGCGGGCCCACCCGGGGCGCGGGCGTTGACACCGCCCCCCGGTCCGGGCGATCCGGACATGGGGCGTCCGCCGTGCCTCCCCGCCCCACGAGGTGTTCGATGCCGCACCTGCAGTTCGAGATGAACTTCGCCGCCACGCCGGGGGAGAAGACCGGGTTCGCGGCGGCGGTGATCCGCCACTTCGCCGGGATCATGGACACCGGCACCGACCACATCGCGGTCACGGTGCGCAGCTTCGGGCCGCAGGACCTCTCCTTCGGCCGGGCCGCCGCCTCGGGCGGCCGCACCGCCTTCGTGAACGCCGACATCCGGCTGGGGCGGACCAGGGACCAGAAGCGGCGCCTCGCCCTGGCCTTCATCGACGAGATCGCGCGGACCTGGGGGGTGGCGCGCGAGGCGGTGTACGTCGTCTACACCGAGCACGACGGCGAGCACTTCCAGCTCTCGGACCGGGTCCTGCCCTCCTGGTCGGCCGGCGAGGATCCCCTGGCCGACCAGCCCCGCCGCGAGCCGGGGAAGCGCTCCGTCGCGCGGCGCTCCGCCACCGCCCGGCGCGCCCGAGGACCGCGGGGACGCGGGCGGCCCAGGTGAGCCGGGCTCGCGCCCGCGAACCCGCTAGTCGCCGAGGTGCCCGGCGTGGACCTTCGCCAGCGCGTCGGCGAGCGCCATCGGCGACTCGATCTCGTCGGCCTCCAGGACGATGGCGTCGCCCTCGTCCGGCGCGCCCGGAGCGCTCGGCGGCGGGCTGGCCGGCGCGACCAGCAGCACCGCGGCCGGCAGGAGCTGCCGGAGCCAGGTCATCACCGTGCCCGTCCGCCTGCCCGGGCGCACCACCACCACCACCCCGTTCCCGGTGTCCATGTACCCGATGGAACCTGCCGGAGCGCCGGGCCATTCCACCGCCGCCGGAAGACGCGGGCGCCTCCCGGGCGTTCCCGTCCGGATGAAGGCCTGGCCCCTCTGGCTCGCCGAGTGCGTCGGCACCGCCCTCCTCGTCGCCGCCGGCTGCTCCGTCGTGATCCTGGACTTCGGCGCCTCGAGCCCGGTGGCGGCGCTGCTGCCCGACCCCGGCCTGCGCCGCGCCCTCACCGGCTTCCTCTTCGGCGGCGTCGGGGCGCTCCTGGCGCTCTCCCCGGTGGGCAAGGTCAGCGGCGCCCACCTGAACCCGGTCGTCACCCTCGCCTTCTGGCTGGAGGGCCGGCTGGCGGGCGGGGTGGCCTCGGGCTACGTGCTCGCCCAGCTCGCGGGCGGGCTCCTCGGCGCGCTCCCGCTCCTCCTCTGGGGGGCGACCGGCGCCAGCGTCGCCTACGGCGCGACCGTCCCCGGCCCGGCCGGCCCCTGGGCCGCCCTGCTCGGCGAGGCGGCGGCCACCTTCTGCCTCGTCGCCGGGCTCCTCCTCTTCCTCGGCCACGCGCGCCTGCGCCGCTTCACCCCGGGGCTCTTCCCGTTCCTCTACGCGGCGATGGTGTGGGCCGAGGCCCCGCTCTCCGGGACCAGCACCAACCCGGCGCGCACGCTCGGCCCCGGAGCCGTGGCCGGCGCGCTGGGCCAGGGCTGGGTCTACCTCCTCGGGCCCCTCGCCGGCACCGCCGCCGCGATGGCGCTGCGCCGGGGGCTGCCCTGGGCGCGGACCCTGGAGATCCGCGTCGCCAAGGTGTTCCACTTCGGGCACGACGCCTACGGGATCTTCACCGAGAAGTCGGCGCCCTCCCACCGCTCCGCGCCCGGCCAGTAGAAGGTGAAGCGCACCTCCGCGCCGCGGGGCAGGGCCTCGGTGGGGAGGTCGGCGAGGTGCACGCCGAGCCCGGTGTCGCGGGTCGGCGCGTCCCCGACCGTCCTCCAGCCGTCGGCGCTCCAGCGGACGCGGGCCGGGGCGAGCGCCTCCAGCCGCAGGGTCCGGCCCTGGGGCAGCTCCCGGATCTTGTGGTTGAAGCGCCAGGCCACCAGCGCCGAGCGCGTGGCCCGCCGGGCGTAGCGCTCCAGCGCCTGCGGCGGCGTGTCGAAGACCCGGCCGTCGGCGAGCGAGCGCAGCAGCTTGAGGTGCTCGGCGTGGGCCCAGACCAGCGGCATCGCCGAGCCGGCCGGCCGGCCCCGGAAGAGCTCGCGCTCCGGGATGTCCGCCGCGTCCCAGACCTGCTCGGGCAGGAGCCCCCCCTCGCCGCCGAAGGCCTCCAGCGCCGCGAGGAGCCGCTCGGCCTCGGCGCGGTCGCCGCCGGCGAGCGCGTGGTGGGCCCGCTCCCCCGTCAGCAGCGGCCAGGCCCGCCCGGTGCCGGTGCCGTCGAAGGGCCGTCCGTCGCGGTGCTCCCCGTAGCCGTCGCCGTTGTAGCGGTGCCAGGCCGGACCCGCCGGCGTCTCGACCCGCAGCAGCGCGTCGATGGCGCGGACGGTGGACTCGATCCGGGGATCTCCGGCGGCCCGCAGGCCGAAGCGGACCAGGGCCAGCGCGTCGGCGCTGACGATGGCCTCGGAGCGGCCCCGCGCCTCGCCGGGCGGACGGTTCTTGACGGCGACCAGGTCGTCCCCCTCCTCGACGTCGGGGGGGCTGACCCGGACGTAGTAGCCGGGGACGCCCGCCTGCCGCGCCAGGTCGGTGCCCTCGACCCAGAGCCAGCGCTCGATCCGGTCGTTCCAGGCGTCGGCGGTCTCGCGCAGGTAGGGGGCGAGCGCCGGCTCGCCGGCCCGCTCGGCCAGGTCCGCGGCGGCGAGCAGCGCGGAGATCTCGGCGGCGAGCGTGAAGGGCGTGTAGCCCCCGTCCTCCTCCCAGCGGTCCTGCTGCGTGACCGGGCCGTTGCGCGCCAGGAAGGCGGCCGCGCGCCGCACCATCGGCCAGAAGCCCCGCGGGCCGAGGTCGCCCTCCCGGAGCGCGCCCTCGCGGCGCGCCAGGTCCACGAGGAGGATCGGCAGCGCGGTCTCGTCCATCTGCAGGCCGTGCCAGTACGACCGCCCGCCGGTCCAGGCGTTCTGCGCCCAGTGGCCGTCCGCCTCCTGGATGGCCTCGAGGTAGACGATGGCCTCCCGCGCCTCGGCCCGGGCGCCGGCGGCCAGCAGCCCGCCGGCCGCCTCCACCATGTCGCGCGGCCAGACCAGGTGGTAGCCGCCGAGGTCCCCGTCGCCCTTGGAGGACCCCCAGGGCACCGCCAGGCTCGCGAGGATGGCCCCGGGGACGTGCTTCGACTGGTGCACCTTCACCACCATCGCGCTGGTCGCGAAGGAGGGCCGGCCCACCGGGCCGCGGAGACCCGCCTGCCAGGCCGTCCACGGGGCGGTGTAGGCGTCGCGCAGCGCCTCGAAGCCCTCGGCCAGCGAGGCGCGCGCCTGGTGGCCCGCCTCCTGCGGGTCGCGGCCGTAGGCGAGCGCCAGCACCAGGTCGCCGTCGCCGATCTCCAGCTCCCCGGCGAGCGCCACGTTGCCGTTCTCCGCCACCGTGTACCCCTCGCGCAGCTCCCCGTGGCGGCGCAGCTCCTGCCAGCCGTCGGACGCGCCCACGAAGCCCACCGACCGCGCCCGGAAGCCGGTGTCGCAGAGCAGCGCCAGGGCGTGGGGCCCGCGCGAGGCGAGCAGCGCCGGGACGCCCTTGTAGTCCCCCACCCGCGCGGTGTTCCCGGCGCCGTGGTTGTCGAGGTGCGGCGCCAGCAGGGCGAAGAGCCGGTAGTCCTCGGGGCGGCCGCGCAGCGCGGTGAAGCGGATCCGCTGCAGCACCACCGGCCGGCCGGGGTCGGTGAGGACCTCCTTCTCGATGCGCCAGCGCCCCTGGGCGCAGGTGCTGGTCAGCCGGTAGTACGGGACGCCGGGCACCGGGCACTCGACGCGGTGCGCGGCGTGGCGCTTCTCCTCGGAGAAGAAGCCGCCGGCCGCCGTCACCAGCAGCCCCAGGTCGCGCGTCGCCGCCCGGTCCATCCGCGGCGCGTAGACCTCGTTCAGGATCCCGTGGGAGAGGGTGAACCAGATCGCGCTCCCGCCCAGCGCCGTCCCCACGCCGCTCTTCGCGGCCGAGGTCCAGCGCGCCGGGGAGCCGGGCCAGCCCGGTGCCGCGCGCTCGTCCATGGCGTTCACCCTCCGTGCGCGAAGTCGGGATAGTCGGTCATCGCCCCGTCGGCGTAGACGGTGCTCCCGGTGAGGTACGAGGCGGCGTCCGACACCAGGAAGGCGGCGACGCGCGCGATCTCCTCCGGGTCGCCCATGCGGCCCAGGGGGATCTTGGTGAGCAGGTCGGAGAGGCTCGCCGGGTCGCTCCAGACCTGCCGGTTGATGTCGGTGCGGATGGCGCCGGGCGCCAGCGAGAGCACCCGCACCCCGTGGGGCGCGGCCTCCTGCGCCAGGGTCTTGGTCAGCATGGAGAGGCCCGCCTTGGCCGCGGTGTAGGCGCTGTAGCCGCTCCAGGCGATCTTCTCGTGGACCGAGGTGAGGTTCAGCACCACCCCGCCCTTCTGGCCCACCATGCGCCGCAGCGCCTCCCGCGCGCACAGGAAGGCGCCCACCAGGTCGATGCGGAGCACCCGCTCCCAGGCGGCCGGGTCGGCCTCCCAGGCCACCGCCCGCGGGCCGTCCACTCCGGCGTTGTTCACGAGGACGTCGAGCCCGCCCCAGGCGTGGTCCACCGCGGCGAAGAGGGCGCCGACCTGGCCGGCGTCGGAGACGTCCGCCGCGACCGCCAGCGCCTCGCCGCCGCCCTTCCGGATGGAGGCCACCAGCGCCTCGGCCGCCTCCGGGCCCACCAGGTAGTTCACGCAGACGCGCGCCCCGGCGGCGGCGAGGGCCCGGGCCACGGCCGCGCCGATCCCCGAGTTCGCCCCGGTCACCAGCGCCCGCCTGCCCTCCAGCGAGATCTGCATCGGCATGCCGCCGCCTCCCGTCGGCCGCTCCCGCGGCCGCGAGCCTCCGATAGCTCCGGAGGGCGCGCACCGCAAGGCAACCGGCGCGCGGCGCGCGCTTCACAGGCCGGCGCTGAAGAGGCTGAAGCAGAGCACCGCCAGCACCACCGCGGTGATGACCACGTAGGTGCGGTCGCGCTCGGCCGCGAAGGCGAAGATCGAGAAGGCCACCCGGGCCACCGGCGTCGCGACCAGCACCAGCAGGCCGAGCTGGATGATCCCCGGCCCCGAGAACACCAGGGCCTCGCGCACGATTCCCGCGATGCCCCGGAGCGCCGGCGGCTCCCCCTGGAAGACCTGGAAGGCGGCGGGATCGCCGCCGTGCTTGACCAGGGTGACCACCGCGCCCACCAGCACCAGGGCGGTGGACGCCAGCACGCCGATCCGGAGCAGGGCGCCGATGACGTGCTCGGTGCGGACGTCGGTCCAGCGGCTCATCACAGCCTCCCCGTCGCGCCCTGGTAGAGCAGCTCCGCGATGACCACGGCGAAGACGATGCGGAGCACCCGGCTGTGCACCCGGGGGAGCAGCCGGGCGCCGAGGAGGGCCCCGGGCAGGATCCCCAGGACCACCGGTGCGGACAGCACCGGGTCGAGGTAGCCGCGGGCCAGGTAGACGCCGGCGCTGGCGGCCGCGGTCACCCCGATCATGAAGTTGCTGGTGGTGCTCGAGACCTTGAAGGGCAGCCGCATGACGTCGTCCATGGCGATGACCTTCAGCGCGCCCGAGCCGATGCCCAGCAGGCCCGAGAGCCCGCCGGCGATGGCCATGATGCCGAAGCCGGCCGGGACCCGCTGCGCCGTGTACTGCACCTCGCCGTGCAGGTCGGGGTAGATCCCGTGCAGTCCCAGCGCGGCGGCGATCCGGTCGGGCGGACCCGAGGCGTGGGGGATGTCGGGGTGCCGGAACGAGGCCGCCGCCGCCACCAGCAGCACGATCCCGAACACCACCGCCACGGCGCCGGTCGCCACGTGGGTGGCGATGGCCGCCCCGGCGATGGCCCCGAGGGTGGTGGCGATCTCCAGGAACATGCCGATGCGGATGTTGCTCAGGCCGTCCCGGACGTAGGCCGCGGCCGCGCCGGAGGAGGTGGCGATGACCGAGAGGAGCGAGGCCCCGATCGCGTAGTGCAGGTCCACGTGGAAGACCAGGGCCAGCAGCGGGACGATCACCACCCCGCCGCCCAGGCCGGTGAGCGAGCCGATGAAGCCGGCGACGAGGGAG
>JAJZTO010000063.1 GCA_021848865.1 Myxococcales bacterium | reverse complement strand
GGTCGCCTCCATGACCGTGACTGGTCTCGCAACCGCCACGATCGATGGGTTGACCTTCCCTTTCAACTTTCTCCTTCCGAATCGGGTCCCTTTAACTGATCCCGATTCGCGCACGGTCGTTTAGATCCCGCCGGTCGTGATCGCCGCCCTCTTCCTCCTCCTCTTCGCCCTGCAGCACGCCGTGGCCTGGACGCTCCTCGGGCTCGGCCTGCGCCAGGCGGCGCGCCACGGCGCCGAGGTGCCGCCGGCCCTGGCCGGGCGGGTGGATCCGGCCGCCGCGGTCCGGAGCCGCGCCTACACGATGGCCCGCGGGCGCCTGGCGCTCGCCTCCTCGGCGTGGGACGCCGCCGTGACGCTGGCGCTGCTCTTCTCCGGCGTGCTGCCGGCGCTCGACGCCCGGCTCGGCGCGCTCGGCCTCGCCGGCGCCCACCGCTTCGTCGCCTTCCTGGCGGCGCTGGTGGCGATCACCTCGCTCACCGGGCTGCCCTTCTCGCTCTACGCCACCTTCGGCCTGGAGGCCCGCTTCGGCTTCAACCGGACCACGCCGGCGCTCTGGCTGCGCGACCGGGCCAAGGGGCTGCTGCTCGCCGCCGCCCTGGGCCTGCCGCTCCTCTACGCCGCCCACGCCTTCCGGGCGCGGGCCGGCGGCGCCTGGTGGCTCTGGCTGTTCCTCTTCCTGGCGGCGCTCCAGCTGGCGCTGGTCTGGGCCTGGCCGGCGCTCCTCGCCCCGCTCTTCAACCGCTACGCCCCGCTCCCCGCCGGCGAGCTGCGCGACCGGCTCACGGCGCTGGCGCAGCGGACCGGCTTCCGCACCCGCGGGCTGTACGTGATGGACGCCTCGAAGCGCTCGGGGCACGCCAACGCCTTCTTCACCGGGCTGGTCCGGCCCCGCATCGTGCTCTTCGACACCCTGGTGGACCGGACGCCGCCCGGCGAGGCGGTCGCCATCCTGGCCCACGAGATCGGCCACTACCGGGCGCGCCACGTCCAGCGCGGGCTGGCCCTCGGGCTCGCCGCGCAGCTGGCCGGGCTCTGGGTGCTGGCCCGGCTGGGCGAATGGCCGCCGCTCTTCCGGGCCTTCGGCTTCCCCGGGCCCTCGTTCCACGCCCTGCTGGCGCTGGCGGCCCTCTGCGGGTCGAGCTTCACCTTCTTCCTCTCGCCGCTCGGCGCCTGGATCTCCCGGCGGCACGAGGTCCAGGCCGACCGGTACGCGGTGCAGGTCACCGGGGACGGCCCGGCGCTGGCCTCGGCGCTGGCCCGGCTCGGAGAGCAGAACCTCTCGAACCTCGCGCCCCACCCCTGGGTGGTCGCCTGGAGCCACTCCCACCCCACCCTGCCGCAGCGGCTCGCGGCCATCGAGGCGGCGGGCCGGGCGGCGCCGGCGGCCTGACGTCCGGCGCCGCGCACGGCCCCGCGGCGGGGCTACCCGCGCACCAGCAGCGCCACGCCCTCGACGTGGTGCGTCTGCGGGAACATGTCCACCGGCTGGACCGCGGCGACGCGGTAGCCGGCGGCCGCGCAGGCCCGGAGATCCCGGGCCAGGGTGGCCGGGTCGCAGGAGACGTAGACGGCCCGCGGCGCCCGGAGCTCCCGGAGGGCCGGGCCGATGCCGCGGGCGCCGTCGCGGGGCGGGTCGAGCAGCACCGCGTCGAAGCGCCGGCCCTCGCGCGCCAGGGCCAGCGCCAGCTTCAGCGCGTCGCCGGCGAAGAAGCGGACGGTGCTCCCGCCCTCGGCGCCGGACAGGTCGGCGCGCGCCAGCTCCAGCGCCGGCCCCTGCCCCTCCACCGCCGCCACGCCCGCCGCCCGCCGCGCCAGCGGCCCGGTGAAGTTCCCGGCGCCGCAGAACAGCTCCAGGAGCTCGAGGCCGTCGGGCGCGAGCAGGTCGAGCGCGACCCGGACCAGCAGGGCGTTGGCCCCGCGGTTGGCCTGTCGGAAGACGTCGGGGCGCGAGCGCTGCAGCCCGGCGGCGGGCTCGCCGGGGACGCGGTGGTGGCGCAGCACCGGCTGCCCCACCGCCGCCGGCGGCGCGCCTTCCGCCGACAGCACCAGCCCGGAGAGGGCCGGCAGGGCCGCGAGCAGCTCCGCGGCCCGCCCGCGGACGGCGGGCGTCACCGCGGGGAGCTGCAGCCACGCGGCGCCCCGGGACTCGTGGGCCGACCACTCCAGCGCCACCTCGCGGGGCTCGAGCCGGGCGGCCTGGAGCGCGGGCCCGACCGCCTCCCGGAGCCCGTCCAGCTCCGGCTCCAGCAGCTGGCAGCCGGAGAGCAGGACCGGCTCATGGGAGCGGCGGCGGAAGAAGACCAGCCGGCCGGCGCGCCGGTCGAAGTGGAACTTGGCGCGCGAGCGGTAGCGGAGCGGCTCGGGCGACGGCAGGATGGGCCGGGCCTCGAAGCGCCCCGGCTCCAGCCCGCCGAGCCGCTGGAGGCGCGCCCAGAAGCCGCGCTCCTTGGCGGCGAGCTGCGCGCCGTAGGCGACGTGGAGCCACTCGCAGCCGCCGCAGCCCCCCTCGCCGCCGGGCCCGGGTGGCCCGAAGTGGCGGCAGGGGGCCTCGACCCGGGCCGGGCCGGGCGAGACCAGCCGCACCAGCCCGGCATGGGCCGGCCCCTCGCCGGCCGGCACCTCGGCCTCGACCCGGTCGCCGGGTGCCGTGAAGGGCACGAAGAGGGTCCGGCCCTCCGCGGTGGCGACCCCCTCGCCGCCGGGCGCGAGCCCGTCGATGTCCACCGTGACGTGCAAGGGGCTCGCTCCCGCGCCTGCCCCGCGCCCCGGGGCGGTGCGCCGCGCCGGAGGGGCCCGCGCCTCCGGCCGCCGCGTCAGGCCAGCTCCAGGTCCTTGCGCAGCTTCTGGACGAAGCTCTCGATCCGCTCCCGCTTCGACCGGTCCACGTCGGTGAACTCCACCGCCATTCCGGGCGCGGCGTTGGCGCGGTTCCCCACCGCCTCGATCCGCGTCACCCGGCCGGTGATGTCGAAGGGGAACTCGGCGCCGGGCAGCTGGATGATGATCCGCACCTCGGTGCCCACCGCCAGCGGCTTGCGGGTGTTGATGAAGAGTCCGCCCTGGCTGATGTTCGTCGCCCAGTCGGTGAGGAAGCTGCCCACGGAGCGGTAGGCGATCGGCAGCTCGTGGTGCAGCCGCGTCGCCCTGCGCTGGTTCTGGTCCTGCTTCGCCATGGCTCCCCCGGACCGGAGTCTAGCAGGGGCGCCGCGGCCCGGGGAACGGCCACCCCTCCCCGCCGGCGGCCGGCCGGACCAGGACCTCGGCCCCCCGCCCGGCGCCGAGCAGCCGGGCCGCGCTGCCCTCCCGGACCGAGATCTCCAGCCGGTCCGAGCTGCCCACCAGGGCCAGCAGCTCGCCCGGGGCGCCCTCGCCGAAGGTCCGGACCGGGCGCGCCGCGCGGCCGGCGGCGACGACCTGGAGCCCCCCGGCGGGGAGCTGCGCGCCCCGGATGCTGGTGAGGAGGTTCCCGAACGGGTCGGCGAGCAGCACGCTCCCGCGGAGCACTTCCCCCTCCCACCGCGCCTCGGGCCAGGGGAGCCGCACCGGGTCGGCGACCTCGGGCCCGAGCCGGGACGGATCACCCCCGCCCGCCAGCCAGGCGGCCACCGGCGCGAAGAGGTCCCGCCCGTGGAAGGTGGCCGAGGCCGGGCGGGGCACCGGGCCCCCCTCGGCCAGGAGCCAGGCCCGCGCGCCGGCCCCGAGGAAGGGGGTGAAGAGGCCGTTGTCCGGGCCCACCAGGAGGCGGCCGGCCGGGTCCCGCACGCAGAGCGGTCGCCGTGCCGTCCCCACCCCCGGATCGACCACCGCGCAGTGCACCGCCCGCGCCGGGAAGCGCGGCACGCAGGCCTCGAGCAGCAGCGCGCCGGCCAGGACGTCGAAGGCCGGCACGTCGTGGGAGAGGTCCACCAGGCGCGCCTCGGGCAGGAGCCCGAGGAGCACGCCCTTCACCTGGGCGGGGTAGCCGGAGCCGGCGCCGAAGTCGGTGAGCAGGGTGACGATCGGCAGCGGCCCGCCCACGCCCTACACCTTCATGGTCGCCAGGTTGGGCGCGAGGATGAGCCGCGGCTCGGTGAGCTTCTGCACGCCCTCGGCGGTGGCCCCGGGCGCCAGCTCGCGCAGCACCGGCCCCTGCGGGGTGATGTCGATCCAGGCCAGGTCGGTGCACACCGCCGAGACGCAGCGCCGCCCGGTGAGCGGCAGGGCGCACTGGTTCAGGAGCTTGGGCTTCCCCTCCTTGTTGGCGTGCTCCATGATCACGATGACCCGCCGGGCGCCGGCGACCAGGTCCATGCCGCCGCCCATCCCCTTCACCATCTTGCCGGGGATGACCCAGTTGGCCAGGTCCCCCTGCGCCGAGACCTCCAGGGCGCCGAGGATGGCGAGGTCGATGTGGCCGCCGCGGATCATCGCGAAGGACTCGGCGGAGGAGAAGTAGGCGGTGCCCGGGATGGCGGTCACCGTCTCCTTGCCGGCGTTGATGAGGTCGGCGTCCACCTCGGCCTCGGTGGGGTACGGGCCGATGCCCAGCATCCCGTTCTCCGACTGGAGCACCACCTCCATGCCCTTGGGCACGTAGTTGGCGACCAGCGTGGGCATGCCGATGCCGAGGTTGACGTAGTAGCCGTCGCGCAGCTCCTGCGCGACCCGCTGGGCGATCTGCTCGCGAGTGAGGGGCATGGCCTAGCTCTTCCTCGTGGTGCGGCGCTCGATGGGCTTCC
This sequence comes from Myxococcales bacterium, assembly GCA_021848865.1. Lineage (GTDB taxonomy): Bacteria > Myxococcota > Myxococcia > Myxococcales > Anaeromyxobacteraceae > JACRMN01. The sequence goes on along the minus strand of JAJZTO010000063.1, from coordinate 5,557 downwards.
GGTAGTCCTTCCCCAGCACCAGCCGGCTCACGTAGATGGAGGGGACGTGGATCTGGTCGGGGTCGAGGGCGCCGACCGGGACGATCTCCTCGACCTCGGCGACGGTGACGCGCGCGGCGCCGGCCATGGGCTGGTTGAAGTTGCGGGCGGTCTTGCGGAAGACCAGGTTGCCCCAGGCGTCGGCCTTCCAGGCCTTGACCAGGGCGAAGTCGCCCTTGATGGGCAGCTCCAGGAGGTAGTCGCGCCCGCCGAAGTTGCGGACCTCCTTGCCCTCGGCCACCTGGGTGCCCACCCCGGTGGCGGTGTAGAAGCCGCCGATGCCGGCGGCGCCGGCCCGGCAGCGCTCCGCCAGCGTGCCCTGCGGCGTCAGCTCCACCTCCAGCTCGCCGGAGAGGTACTGGCGCTCGAACTCCTTGTTCTCGCCGACGTAGCTCGCCACCATCCGCTTCACCTGGCGGGCCTGGAGCAGGACGCCGAGCCCCAGGTCGGTGGTGCCGCAGTTGTTGGAGACGATGGTCAGCCCCTTCACGCCCTTGCCGTGGACGGCGCCGATCAGCATCTCGGGGTTGCCGCACAGGCCGAAGCCGCCCACCACCAGGGTGGCGCCGTCCTTCAGGTCGAAGAGGGCCTCGGCGGCCGACGGGTAGATCTTCTTCATGGGGATCTCCTAGCGCTCCACCACCACCGCCACCGCCTCGCCGCCCCCGATGCAGAGCGACGCCAGCCCGCGCTTCTTCCCCAGGTCCTTCAGGGCGTACAGCAGGGTCACCAGGATGCGGGCGCCGCTCGCGCCGATGGGGTGGCCCAGCGCCACCGCGCCGCCGCGGACGTTGACCGCCGCCGGGTCGAGCCCCAGCAGCCGGTTGTTGGCCACCGACACCACCGCGAAGGCCTCGTTGATCTCCCAGAGGTCCACGTCCTTCACCCCGAGCTTCATCCGGCCCAGCGTGGCGCGGATGGCGTCGTTGGGGGCGATGGTGTACTCGCCGGGCTTGCGGGCGGCGCCGCCCCAGCCGGTGATCCGGGCCAGCACGGTGCGCCCCTCCCGCTTCGCCCGCTCGGCGCTCATCAGCACCAGCGCCGCGCCGCCGTCGTTGATGCTTGAGGCGTTGGCGGCGGTGATGGTGCCGTCCTTCTTGAACACCGGCTTGAGCGTGGGGATCTTCTCGGGCCGGGCGGTCTTCGGCCCCTCGTCCTCGGAGACCACCGTCTTCTCGCCCTTCTTGCCCTCGATCTCCACCGGGACGATCTCGGCGGCGAACAGCCCCTTCCGCTGCGCCTCCTGGGCGCGCCGGGTGGACTCGACCGAGAAGGCGTCCTGGTCGGCGCGGCTGATGCCCTGCGCCGCGGCGGTCTCCTCGGCCCACTCGCCCATGTGGCGGCCGTCGTAGGCGTCGGTGAGGCCGTCGAAGACCATCCCGTCCACCAGGGTGATGGGGCCCATGCGCGTCCCGGTGCGCGAGCCGCGGACGTAGTGCGGGGCGTTGGACATCGACTCCATGCCGCCCGCCACCACCACCTCGGCGTCGCCGAGGGCGATGGCCTGGGCGCCGCTGATCACCGCCTTGAGGCCCGAGCCGCACACCTTGTTCAGCGTCCAGCACGGGGTCTTGTCGGGCAGGCCGGCGAAGAGCGCCGCCTGGCGCGCCGGCGCCTGGCCGACCCCGGCGGTGAGGACGTTGCCCATCACCACCTCGTCCACCGCCGCCGGATCGACCCCGGCGCGCTGCAGCGCCGCGCGGATGGCCACGGCGCCCAGCCGCGGCGCCGGGACGGCCGCCAGCGTTCCCAGGAAGGAGCCGACGGGGGTCCGGGCGGCCCCGACGATGACGACTTCGCGACCTGCCATGACGACCTCGCTCGAGGAAGGAGCCGGGCCCGGGATGGACCCGCCGACGCAGCCTAGAGGGAGCAGGGCCGGGACACAACGACAGAGAAGCGGGGAGCGCGCCGCGGATGCGGTTTGCTTCCGATCGCCCGGGGGGCCGGATCCGGTGGCGGCGCCGCTACGTCGCCCTCTTCACGCCCTCCAGGAACGGCCGCACCAGCTCGATGGGGAGCGGGAAGATGATGGTGGAGTTCTTCTCGGCCGAGATCTCCACCAGGGTCTGCATGTAGCGCAGCTGCAGCGCCCCCGGGGCCGCGGCCAGGACGGTGGCGGCCTGGGAGAGCTTCTCGGAGGCCTGGAGCTCGCCCTCGGCGGCGATGATCTTGGACCGGCGCTCGCGCTCGGCCTCGGCCTGCTTGGCCATGGCGCGCCGCATCTCCTCCGGCAGGTCCACCTGCTTCACCTCGACGGCGGTGACCTTCACGCCCCAGGGCTCGGTGTGCCGGTCGATGATCTCCTGGAGCTGCCGGTTGATCTTGTCGCGCTGGCTGAGCAGGTCGTCGAGCTCCACCTGGCCCAGCACCGAGCGCAGCGTGGTCTGGGCGAACTGGCTGGTGGCGAAGAGGAAGTCGGTCACCTGGAGGAAGGCCCGATCGGCCTGGAGCACGCGGAAGTAGATGACCGCGTTCACCTTCACCGAGACGTTGTCGCGGGTGATGACGTCCTGGGGCGGCACCTGCTCGGCGGTGACGCGCATGTCGATGATGATCATCCGGTCGACGAAGGGGATGATCCACTGCAGGCCGGCGGTCCGCATGCCGACGTAGCGCCCGAGCCGCAGCACCACGCCCTGCTCGTACTCGTTGATGACGCGCAGTCCCATGACGAACCAGGCGACCACCAGTCCGATGGGGATGAGGAATCCGAACACGGGCATGTCTCCTCCGGTCGATGCGTGAGTGGTTCGACTGCCTAACGCGGCGGCGGGCCCTCCGGCTCCACCACCAGCACCAGCCCCTCGACGGCGACGACGCGCACCCGGGCGCCGCGCGGCAGCTCGCCGGCGGCGCGGGGCCGGGCCCGCCAGTACTCGCCGTGGACGAAGACCTCGCCGCCGCCGGGGCCGACCGGGCCCAGCGCCTCGCCGGTCTCCCCCACCAGCCCCTGGGCGCCGGACACCAGCCGGGAGCGGCGCGACGAGACCACCTTCCAGGCGACGAAGCCCAGCACCGCCCCCAGGAGGATGGGGGTGGGCCAGACCACCAGCGGCGACATCCGGAAGGCCTCGGGGTCGAAGCGGTAGGCCGGCGAGCCCTTGTCCACGAAGAGCATGGTGCCGAGCACCAGGCAGGCGGCGCCGGCCGCGCCCGCCAGGCCGTGGGTGGTGACGTAGGCCTCGGCCACCAGCAGCGCCGCCCCCGCCAGCAGCAGCGCCACCGCCCCGGCGTTCACCGGGATCACCCGCATCGCCAGGAAGGCCAGCAGCAGGCAGAGCCCGCCGGCGATGCCCGGGACGAGCGAGCCGGGGTGGTAGAACTCCAGGGCGATCCCCAGCGTGCCGACGAGGAAGAGCATCGCCACCACGTTGGGGTCGGCGAGGAAGGAGAGCGTGCGCTGCCGCACCGTCATCTCCAGCGGCTCGATGGTGGCGTCGCGGGAGCGGATGACGTGGGGGCCGTCCTTCAGCTGCACGGTGCGGCCGTCGGCGAAGGCCAGCACCGCCGCCGGATCGGGCGCCACCACGTCGATGACGTGGGCCTTCAGCGCCTCGGCGGCGGTGGCCGAGACGCTCTCGCGCACCGCCTTCTCGGCCCACTCGGCGTTGCGGCCGCGGGCGGCGGCGATGCTGCGGGCGAAGGCGGCGGTGTCGTTCTCCACCTTCTTCGCCATGTCCTTGCCGGCCTCCTCGGCGACGTCCTTGCCGCCGGCCAGGACCGGGTGGGCGGCGCCGATGTTGGAGGCCGGGTCCATCGCGGCCACGTGCGCCGCCAGGGTGATGAAGACCCCGGCCGAGCCGGCGCGGGCCCCCGCCGGTCCCACCCAGACGGCGATGGGGACGTCGGAGGAGAGCATCCGCTGGACGATCTCCCGCGTGGCGTCGAGGTGGCCGCCGGGGGTGTCCAGCACCACCAGCAGCAGGTCGTACCCGCCCTGGCGGGCCCGCGCGAGCCCGGCCTCCAGGTACTCGGCGGTGCCACCGGTGATGGCCTGCTGCACGTCGAGCCGCAGCACCCGGGGACGCCCCTCCGGGGCCGGAGCCGTCGCCGGAGCGGCCAGCGCCAGGCCGGCCGCCACCACGGCGGCGGCGCCGAGGATCCGCGGGACCGCGCGCGACCGGCTCATGGTCAACCCTTCCTCGGCTCCTTGCCGAACTCCTTCATCACCTGCTTGAGGTCGTCCCAGGCCTTGCCCTTCTCGGCGGGGCTGCGCAGCAAGTAGGCGGGGTGGAAGGTGGGCATGCAGCGGACGCCCTGGTACTCGCGCCAGCGGCCGCGCTGCCGCCCGATGGGCGTGCCGTCGCGCAGCAGGGTCTGCACCGCGAAGCGGCCCAGCGCCACGATGACCCGGGGCCGGAGGGCCGCGATCTGCGCCGCCAGGAAGGGCTCGCAGGCCTCGATCTCGTCCGCCTCCGGGTCGCGGTTCTCGGGCGGCCGGCACTTCACCACGTTGGCGATGTAGACCTCGGAGCGGGCGAAGCCCATGGCCTCGATCATCTTGGTGAGCAGCTGCCCCGCCTTGCCGACGAAGGGCTCGCCCTGCAGGTCCTCGTCGCCGCCCGGCCCCTCGCCGACGAACATCAGCTCCGCCCTCGGGTTGCCGACGCCGAACACCAGCTTCTTGCGGCCGCCGGCCAGCTTGCAGCGGGTGCACTCGCCGAGCCGCTCGCGGACGGCGAGCAGCTCCGGCGAGCCGCAGCCCTTGTCGGCGAGGGCGTAGCGGGGCGGCGCCGGGGCGGAACCCGCGCCCGGGGACGCGCCCGGGGCCGCTGCCGCGCCCGCGACCCCCGCGGGGCTCCGGGGGGCGGGCGGGCCGGGCGCAGGTGCGGGCCGCCCGGCGGGCCGCCCGGGAACGGGGATCTCCCCCACCCCGGCGTCCCGCAGCCATTCCAGGTGCCTCACCGCCTCGCCGGCCACCGCGGCCAGCCCGGGGGACGGCTGCTTTCGGGAGCTGCTCACGCTCTTCTCCATGTCCCGGGGCGCCTCGGTGCGCAAGGGGCGCTACCGCGGGCGCCGGCTGTCGAGCAGCTCGACCGCCCAGTCGAGGATGGCCTCGGCCACGACCTCCTTGGTGCCCTCGACGTGGGAGCGCTCGCCGGGCCCGACCAGCACCACCCGGTTGCGGTCGCCGGCGAAGCCGGCGCCGGGCCGCCCCACCTTGTTGGCCACCACCAGGTCGCAGCGCTTCGAGGCCAGCTTCTTCTTGGCGTTCTCCAGGAGCCCCTCGGTCTCGGCCGCGAAGCCCACCACCACCGGCGCCCCGGCCTTGCCGGCGAAGCGCTTGCCGATCGAGGCGAGGATGTCGGGCGTGCGGGTGAGGACCAGCGGCTCGTCCTCCTCCGTCTTCTTCTTCTTCTGCGACGCCACGTCGCGGGGCCGGTAGTCGGAGACCGCCGCCGCGGCGACGAAGAGGTCGAGGTCGTCGGCCTCCTCGTCCACCGCCGCCGCCATCTCCTCGGCGGTGTCCACCCGCTTCACCTTCACCTTGACCGGGTCGGGCAGCTCCACCGGG
>JAJZTO010000062.1 GCA_021848865.1 Myxococcales bacterium | reverse complement strand
GAGCACCAGCTCCCCCTTGTCGCCGTCGCGCACCGGCTCCATGGTGAGCGGGTCCAGCACCTCCACCAGGAAGTGGTCCTCGTTCACGTGCAGGCCGTCCCGCTCCAGGCACTCGCCGGCGATGCCCGGCCCCAGCACCTCGGAGAGGGCGTAGTGGGCGGTGGCGGTGACGTGCAGCGCCTCCTCCAGCTCCTTGCGCCGGCGCTCGGACCAGGGCTCGCCGCCCAGCAGCACCCGCTTCACCGAGAGCTGGTTCGGCACCACCCCCAGCTCCCCCATCACCTCGACCAGGTGGAGCAGGTAGCCGGGCGTGCCGACCAGCACCGTGCTCCGGTAGTCCTGCATGATCTTGATCTGCCGCTTGGAGTTGCCGCTGGAGATGGGGATCACCGAGGCCCCGAGCCGCTCGGCGCCGTAGTGGACGCCGAAGGCGCCGGTGAACAGGCCGTAGTCGAAGGTGATCTGGACCACGTCGTCGGCCGTGACGCCGGCGGCCACGTAGTTCCGGGCCATGAGGTTGGACCAGGTCTTGATGTCGTTCCGGGTGTAGCCCATGACGATGGCGGCCCCGCCGGTGCCGCCGGAGGCGTGGAGCCGCACCACCTCCCGCAGCGGCACCGCGAACAGGCCGTAGGGGTAGGCGTCCATCACGTCGCGCTTGGTGGTGAAGGGCAGCCGCCGCAGCTCCTCGGCCGAGCGGACCTCGTCGGGGTCGAAGCGCAGCTCGTCGAAGTGCTTCCGGTAGAAGGGCACGTTGCGGTAGACGCGGGAGAGCGTGGCCTCCAGCCGCTCCAGCTGCAGCTGCTCCAGCTCCTCCCGGTCCATGCACTCGCTCTCGGGCTGCCAGTAGGCGGTCGGGGCCGTCGTCATGGTCTTCCCCTCTCCGGTTCGGCCGCGGCCTCGCGACCCAGGTAGGCCCGCTGCACGTCGCGGTTGGCCAGCAGCTCCTCCGCCGTCCCCGAGAGGACGATGCGGCCGGTCTCGAGCACGTAGCCGCGGTGGGCGATCTTCAGGGCCCCGCGGGCGTTCTGCTCCACCAGCAGCACCGTGCTCCCCTCGGCGCTGATGCGGGAGACGGTGGCGAAGATGTCCTTCATCACCAGCGGGGCCAGCCCCATCGACGGCTCGTCGAGCATGAGCAGCGCGGGGCGCGCCATCAGGGCGCGACCCATGGCCAGCATCTGCTGCTCCCCGCCCGACAGCGTACCGGCGAATTGCCGCTGGCGCTTCTCCAGCACCGGGAAGAGCCGGTAGACCCGCTCCAGGTCGGCCTTCACCTGGTCCTTGCGCCCGCGCCGGAGCTGGACGTGGGCGCCCATGAGCAGGTTCTCGTGCACCGACATCGAGGCGAAGACCTGCCGCCCCTCGGGCACGTGCGAGCAGCCCAGGGCCACGATGCGCTCCGCGCTCTCCCGGGACACCTCCCGGCCCTGCAGGGCGATCTCCCCGGCCCGCGGCCGCACCAGGCCGCTCACCGCCTTGAGGAGCGTGGTCTTCCCGGCGCCGTTGGCGCCGACGATGGCCACCACCTCGCCCGGGTTCACGTGCAGCGAGATGCGCCGCAGCACCGTGACCGGCCCGTAGGCCACGTCGAGGTTGCGGATCCTCAGCATTCCTCGTCCCCGAGGTAGACCCGGACCACCTGTGGGTCCTTCTGGACCGCGGCCGGCACCGCGTCGGCGATCTTCTCGCCGTAGGAGAGCACCGCCACCTCGTCGCTGATCTCCATCACCAGCGACATGTCGTGCTCCACCAGGAGCACGGTGACGCCCCGCTCCCGGATGCGCCCGATGAGCCTGGCCAGGTCGGCGGTCTCGCGCATGTTCAGGCCGGCCGCCGGCTCGTCCAGCAGCACCATCCTGGGATCGGCGGCCAGGGCCCGGGCCAGCTCCACCGCCCGCTGCTGCCCGTAGGCCAGGCTGGTCGCCTCGCGGTCGGCCAGCGCGCCGATGCCCAGGAACTCCATCAGCTCCCGGGCCTTCTCCCGCACCGCCTCCTCCTCGCGCCGGGTCCAGCCGAGCCGCAGCATGCCGGCGACGAAGCCGGCCCGCCCGCGCAGGTGCCGCCCCACCATCACGTTCTCCAGCGCCGTCATCCGGTCGAAGAGCCGGATGTTCTGGAAGGTGCGGGAGACGCCGCGCGCGGCCACCTGGTGCGGGGGCAGGCCCTGGATGGGCTCGCCGGCGAAGGAGATGACCCCGTCGTCGGGCGTGAACATCCCGGTGACCAGGTTGAAGAGCGTGGTCTTCCCGGCGCCGTTCGGGCCGATGACCGCCTTGATCATCCCCTCGTCCACGCCGAAGCTGACCCGGTTCACGGCCTGGACGCCGCCGAAGCGCTTCGAGACCTCCTGGACCTCGAGGAGCCTCACGGCCGCTCCTCCCCGCCCGCGCCGGCCGCGCCGTCCCGGGCCTCGCCCGCCCCGGCCTCGCCCGCCCCGGTCCCGCCCTCCCCGGCCTCGCCCGCCCCGGCCCGACGCCGGGCTCGCGCCGCGCGCAGCCGCGCCCAGGCCGCCCCCGCCGAGCGCCGCAGGTCGGGCGCCAGCACGCCGTCGGGCGAGAAGAGCATGACCAGGATGAGGATGCCGCCGAAGACGGCGTCGTCGAAGGTCCCGAAGTAGCCGCGCAGCGAGAGGAAGTTCAGCACCACGCTGACCGCCAGCGTCCCCCACAGGCTCCCCATCCCGCCCACCGCCACCATGGCCACCACCTTCACCGACTTCATGGTCGAGGCCTCGGAGGGGCCGATGCCGCCGTTGAAGTGGGTGAGGAAGACGCCGGCCACCGCCGCCAGGCCGGCGCTGAGCACGAAGGTCCGGAGCTTGAGGCGGGCGGTGTCCACCCCCATGGCCCGGGCGGCGTCCTCGGCGCCGTGGATGGCGCGCAGCGCCCGGCCGACGCGGGAGCGGACCAGGTTGAGCAGCAGCACCATCGCCAGGGCCAGGATGGCCACCGCCACCCAGTAGTTCAGCACCCGCTGGTCGGAGTCGCCGGTCACCGCCGCCCCGAAGGCCAGCGGCAGCCGCGGCACGCCGGAGATGCCGTCGGCGGCCCCCAGCGCCTCGGTGCCGATGGCGACGCTCCCGATGATGGTCCCGACGCCCAGGGTGGCCATGGCCAGGTAGTGGCCGCTGAGCTTCAGCACCGGGATCCCCACCAGCCAGGCGAGCAGCAGCGCCAGGGCCACCGCCGCCACCGCCGCCGCCCAGGGGTGCACGGTGAGCAGCGAGCCGCCGTAGAGGTCGGTGCGCGCCTGGAGCAGCCCGGCCCGGGCCAGCGCCGCCACCAGGCCGCTCCCCCGGTGCGAGGCGAGGTTCCAGGTGGTCAGCGCCGCCGAGGCGTAACCGCCCACGGCGAAGAAGGCGGCATGGCCCAGGGAGATCTGCCCGGCGAAGCCCATGAGCAGCGAGAGGCCGACGGCCACCAGCGCGTAGTACGCCGCCATGGTGAGCTGGGTGAGCAGGAAGCCCTTGCCGGCCCCCACCGCCAGCAGCTGGGCCGCCGCCGCCACGGCGAGGAAGACGGCGACGTGGCGGAGGCGGGCGGAGGGCACGGGCGCCGGGCCTTCCTAGACGCGGCTGGTGAGCCGCGCCGCGAACAGGCCGGTCGGGCGCACGAAGAGGATGAGCAGCAGCACGGCGATGGAGATCGCGTCCTTGTAGGCGGTGGGGAGCAGCGACACGCTGAAGGACTCCAGCACGCCGAGCAGCAGCCCCGCCGCCACCGCCGCCAGGCTGTTCCCCAGCCCGCCGAGGATGGCCACGGTGAAGCCCTTGATGGCGAGCCCGGCCCCCACGCTGTACTGGGTCTGGGTGATGGGGCTGACCACGCAGCCGGCCAGCGCCCCCATCCCCGCCGACAGGACGAAGGACAGGGTCACCAGGTTGCGGGTGGGCAGGCCGCAGAGCGACGCCGCCACCCGGTTGGCGGCGCAGGCCCGCATCTGCCGGCCCCAGCTGGTCCAGCGGAACCAGGCGGTGATGGCCGCCACCAGCGCCAGGCAGACGCCCACCGCCCAGAGCACCTGGGGCGAGACCCGGGCCCCGAGGATGCCCACCGAGGTCACCTCGTTCCCGGTGAAGTAGGGCAGCGCCCGGACGGCGTTGCCCCAGAGGAGCAGCGCCGCCTCGCGGAGGAGGATGGAGACCCCGATGGTGATGATGATCATCCGCAGCACCGAGGGCTTCACCAGCCAGCGGATGAAGAGCATCTCCACCAGCGCCCCCACCGCCATCGTCAGGACCACGGCCCCGGCGATGGCGGCGGGCAGCGGCAGGAACCCGTGGAGGGTCACCGCGATCATCCCGCCCAGCATCACGAACTCGCCCTGGGCGAAGTTGATGATGCCGGTGGCGTTGTAGATGATGTTGAAGCCGATCCCGACCACGGCGTAGATGACGCCGTAGGTCAGGCCGGCGATGAGGTACTGGACGAGGAGCTCGCGCGCCACTCAGTGGGCGAGCACGGCGAAGCGCCCGTCCTTCACCGTCAGGAGCTCGAAGGCGTCGATCCCCAGGCCGTTGTGGTCGGTGGGCGAGAGCTTGAAGATGCCCGCCGTCCCCACCACGCCGGTGAGGTGCTCCAGGGCGTCGCGCACCTTGTTCTTGTCCACCGAGTGGGCCTTGCGGATGGCGTCGGTGAGCAGCAGGAAGGCGTCGTAGCCGTGGCCGCCGAAGGTGGAGACGTCCTCCTTGTACTTGGCCTGGTACTCGTGCTTGTAGGCCTCGAGCAGCTTCTTCTGCGGGTTGGAGGCCGGCAGCACGTCGGCCACCAGCAGGCGGCCGGCCGGGAAGATCACGCCCTCGGCGGCGGCGCCGGCGGCCTTGGCGTACTGGATGTTGCCGAAGCCGTGGCTCTGGTAGATGGGGATCTTCAGGCCGATCTGCCGCGCGTTCTTGATCACGATCGCCTGCGCCGGCTCGATCGACCAGTTCAGGATGGCCTGGACGCCGGCCGCCTTCATCTTGGTGACCTCGGCGGTCAGGTCGGTGGCGGCCTTGTCGTAGGTCTCGCTGGCGGCGATCTGGATGCCGTTCGCCGGCGCCAGCTTCTCGATCTGCTCCTTGCCGGCCTGGCCGAAGCCGGTGTTGCTGGCGAGCACGCCGATCTTGGTGACGCCGGTCTTCTTCATGTGCTGGAAGATCTTCAGCACCGCGTCGCTGTCCTTCTGCGGCGTCTTGAAGACCCACTTCGCCACCGGGTTCACGATCACCTCGGCGGCGGCGCAGGAGAGGAGCAGCGTCTGGCCCTTCTCGCAGAGCCCCTTGATCTGCATGGTCTCGCCCGAGGTGGAGGGGCCGATGATGGCCAGCACCTTGTCCTCCTCCATGAGCTGCTTGGCGAAGGAGACGGCCTTCTCCGGCGAGCCGCCGCTGTCCTTGATGATCAGCTCGATCTTGTGGCCGAGGATGCCGCCCTTGGCGTTCAGGTCGTCGGCCAGCATCTGGATGGTGCGGGCCTCCGGCGAGCCGAGGAAGGCGGCCGGGCCGGTGACCGAGAGGATGGCGCCGACCTTGATGGGCTCGGCGGCCCGGGCCGGCGCCGCCGAGGCGGTGAGAAGCGCTGCTGCCACTGCGAGGATCGGGAGTCGCATGGTTGCTCCTGGGGGGTTGAGCTGCACCGCACGAAGACCTCGATGTCGTGATGCTCGACGACGGCATGTCGGAGGCGCTACGTCGAGCCGAGCGCCTCCTTCTCCTCCAGCACCTTGAGCCCCTTCGCCTGCAGGACCGCCTGGGCGCGGTCCGGCTCGTCGAAGCGGAAGACCACCACCTTCTTGCCGCCGCGGGCCCCCGCGGCGAAGGCGTACATGTACTCGATGCCCAGCCCGGCCTCGTCCACCGCGGCCAGCACCCGGGCCAGGCCGCCGGGCCGGTCCTCCACCTCCACCGGCAGCACCTCGGTGACCTTCACCGTGGTCCCGGTGCCCTCCAGCACCGTCTTGGCCCGGGCCCAGTCGGTGACCACCAGCCGGAGGATGCCGAAGTTCGCGGTGTCGGCCAGGGCCATGGCCAGGATGTCGACGCCGGCCTTGCCCAGCGCCTCGCAGGGGCCGCGGAGCTTGCCCGGCAGGTTCTCCAGGAACAGCGACAGCTGGCGCAGCTTCATGGCGTCCCTCCCCTAGAGCTTGCGGCGGTCGATGACCCGCTTGGCCTTCCCCTCGCTGCGGGCGATGGTCTGCGGCTCCACCAGCGTCACCTTGGCGCGGATGCCGATGACGTGCTCGATGGCCGTCTCCAGCCGCTGGTGCAGGTCCTCCAGGGCCCGCACCTTGTCGGAGAAGACCTCGGGCGTCACCTCCACCTGCACCTCCATCTCGTCCAGCCCCTTCTCGCGGGTGAGGATGATCTGGTAGTGCGGCAGCGTCCCTTCCACCTTCAGCAGGCCGGTCTCCACCTGCGAGGGGAAGACGTTGACGCCGCGGATGATGAACATGTCGTCGGAGCGCCGGCCGATGCGGCGGATGCGCCGGATGGTGCGGCCGCAGGGGCAGGGCTCGGTGTTCAGCGCGGTGATGTCGCGGGTGCGGTAGCGGATCATCGGCATCGCCTGCTTGGAGAGCGTGGTCAGCACCAGCTCCCCCTCGGCGCCGTCCGGCAGGACCAGCCCGGTCTCCGGGTCGATGATCTCCGGGAGGAAGTGGTCCTCGAAGATGTGCAGGCCGTCCTGGCGGAAGCACTCGGCGCCCACGCCCGGGCCGATGATCTCGGAGAGGCCGTAGATGTCGTAGGCCTTGATGCCGGTCTCGGCCTGGATGCGCTCGCGCATCGCGTCGCTCCAGGGCTCGGCCCCGAAGACGCCGCAGCGCAGCTTGCCGAAGTCGATCTTCAGCTCCTTGGCCCGCTCCGCCAGGTGCAGGAAGTAGCTGGGGGTGGAGCAGATCACGGTGACGCCGAAGTCCTGCATCACCATCATCTGCCGCTCGGTGTTGCCGCCGGAGATGGGGATGACGGTGGCGCCCAGGGCCTCGGCGCCGTAGTGGGCCCCCAGGCCGCCGGTGAAGAGGCCGTAGCCGTAGGCGTTCTGGATGACGTCGCGGCGGTGGACGCCGGCGGCGGCGAAGCTGCGCACCATCACCTGGCTCCAGACCTCGACGTCGGCCTGGGTGTAGGCCACCACGATGGGCTTGCCGGTGGTGCCGGAGGAGGCGTGCAGCCGCACCACCTCCTCCATGGGGCTGCAGAACAGGCCGAAGGGGTAGGTGTCGCGCAGGTCGCTCTTCACCATGAAGGGCAGGTGGGAGAGGTCGTCGAGCGTCTTCACGTCCTCCGGCCCGATGCCCCGCTCCCCCATGCGCTCGCGGAAGAGCTGCTGGCGCGCGTAGGCGCGCTTCACCACCGCCTGGAGCCGCTGGAGCTGGATCTGGCGCAGCTGGGCCTTGGGCAGGAAGTCGTGGGCGCTGGCGGGGTGGAAACCGCCCGGGGCGTCGTTCCAGTTGCTCTTCACGGTGCCTCCTCGGGTTCAGCGGTTGGCGGCGCGGGCCGCGGTCTCGCGGCCGACGCGGAAGGCCTTCTCGTTCATGTCGTGGAGCCGCGCCGGCAGCGCAGCCCGGACCGCCTCCAGCCAGCTCGCCTCGGGGATGTCCAGGTGGTGCGAGAGCGCCCCCAGCAGCGCCACGTTCAGGCTCTTGCGGTTGGTGAGGGTCTTCTCGTCGACGAAGTCGGGGCCGAAGACCAGCCCGCCGTCCCGCAGCACCGGGCGGTTCACCTCCACCTGGTCCGGGTCCAGCACCACCAGGAAGTCGGCCTCGCCCCGCGGCACCATGGGGGAGAGCACCTTCTCCCCGAACCGCACGTCGCTGGTCACCGAGCCGCCGCGCTGGCTCATGCCGTGGATCTCGGCCTTCTTCACGTCGTGCCCGGCGCGGCAGGCGGCGTCGGCCAGGATGTCCGAGGCCTTGATGGCGCCCTGCCCGCCCAGCCCGGCCACCACCACGTTCACCACCCGGCTCATGTCCCACCCTTCCGGCCGTCGAGCACCGTCAGCCCCGCGGAGATCGCCACCTCGTCCGACATCCCGCAGGTCCGGCAGCCGGCGGCCGCCTTCTCGGCGTTGACCTTCTCGAACTTGCGGATGTCGGCCGCCGCCAGGATGCAGGGACGCCGGGCCACGATCAGCGAGAGCTGGCCGCCGGCGAGCCGCTGCTTCAGGAGCGTCTCGAAGCCCCCGGGGTCGGCCACCGGATCCACCACGTCCACCGACTGCAGCCCGCAGGCCCGGGCGAAGCCCTCGATGGAGAACTTGCCGGTGGCGTCGTGGTCCAGCGTCCGGCCGGTGCCCGGGTGCTCCTGCTGGCCGGTCATGGCGGTGGTGCCGTTGTCGAGCACGATCACCACGTGGCCGGTGGACGGCGGGTTGTAGACCATCTCCACCATGCCGTTGATGCCCGAGTGGACGAAGGTGGAGTCGCCGATGATCGACACCACCCGGCGGGCCTGGGCCTCGGGCAGCACGTGGCGCAGCCCCAGCCCCACGCCCATCGAGGCCCCCATGGCCACGCAGGTGTCCATGGCGCGGTAGGGCTCCATCACCCCGAGCGTGTAGCAGCCGATGTCGCCGGCCACGATGCAGTCGAGCCGGCGCAGGGTGTCGTACACCGGGTGGTACGGGCAGGCGTCGCAGAGGCGCGGCGGCGTGGCCTTGAGCGGCGGCGGCTCGGGCGAGGTGTCGCCGGCGACGATGCGCTTCACCCGCTCCACCGACAGCTCGCCGAAGCGGTACATCTCCGGCTTGCCCTCGACGGCGATCCCGGCGGCCCGCAGCTGCTCCACCAGGACCGGGTCCCCCTCCTCCACCACCAGGCAGCGCTCGACGCTGGCGGCGAACTGGCGGATCCGCTCCAGGGGCAGCGGCCAGGAGGTCCCCACCCGGAAGGCGCTGGCGCCCGGAGCCGCCTCCTGGACGTGCTCCCAGGTGATCCCGTGGGTGACGATGCCGAGCCTGGCGTCCCCCTTCCTCCAGAGGTTCAGCGGGGAGCGCTCGTGCTCCTTCTGCACCTCGGCCAGCCTGGCGCGGAGCTTCTTGTGGGCCGGGCGGGCGTAGCCCGGCACCATCACCCGCGCCGGGATGTCCCGCTCCCAGGCCGGCGCCTTGGCCGGGGGCAGGCCGCCGCGCCGCTCCACCAGGGTCTTGGAGTGGCACACCCGGGTCGTCATCCGCATCATCACCGGGAGCTTCACCCGCTCCGAGAGCGCCACCGCCGCGATCAGGAAGTCGTAGGCGTCCTGCGAGTCCGAGGGCTCCAGCATGGGCAGGCCGGCCGCCACCGCGTAGCGCCGGTTGTCCTGCTCGTTCTGGGAGGAGGCCATCCCCGGGTCGTCGGCGGAGATCAGCACCAGGGCGCCGGAGACGCCGGTGTAGGCGGCGGTGAAGAGCGGGTCGGCGGCCACGTTCACGCCGACGTGCTTCATGGTGACCAGCACGCGCGCCCCGCCGAAGGCGGCGCCCAGCCCCACCTCCAGCGCCACCTTCTCGTTGGGGGCCCACTGCGCGCGGCCCCCCAGGGCGTCGAAGGACTCGAGGATCTCGGTGGAGGGCGTCCCCGGGTACCCGGTGCCCAGGGCCACGCCGGCGTCCAGGGCGGCCAGGGCCACCGCCTGGTCGCCGGAGAGGAGCTGCCGTGCCGCCTCCTGCGCCGCCTGCCTGCCTGCGTCCATGTGATCCTCCGACGACACGGGCTCGGCCCGCCGCGCGGCCCGGGCTCACGGCCCGGCCCCCTCCGCGCCGTTTCACACCGATGTGGCAGAATCTGGTATACGAGTACCATAATCCGATTCTGGGCAACAAGCCGACGGGAGGGGCCATGATCGGAATCGCCGACGCCGGCGTCTGCGCCGCCGCCGCCCTGGCGGCCGCCGGCGTGCTGCTGTGCGTCGGCTACGGCCTGTGGCGCTGGAACGACGAGGACCAGGACGGCCCGCCCCGGGCCGGGGACCGTCCGTGAACCCTCTCCTGCTGGGCGGCGAGGGGCTCGCCTACGCCGCCGCCACCGCCGCGGTGGGCTGGCTGGGCTGGCGGCGGGCCCGCAGCGTCGCCGACTACCTGGCCAGCGGCCGGGAGACCCACCCCACCCTGACGGCGCTGGCCTACGGCGGCACCTTCGTCACCGTCTCGGCGGTGGTGGGCTTCGGCGGCATGGCGGCGCTCCACGGGCTCGGCCTGCTCTGGCTCTCGGCGCTCAACGTGCTGCTGGGCGTCTTCGTGGCCTTCGCCGTCTACGGGCCGGCGGCGCGCCGGCTGGGCGCCGCCCTCGACGCCCACACCCTGCCCGAGCTCCTGGGCCGGCGCTTCCGCTCCCGCTTCGTCCAGGGCCTCGTCTGATGGCTGGACGGCGGAGCA
>JAJZTO010000061.1 GCA_021848865.1 Myxococcales bacterium | reverse complement strand
ACGGCCTGGCCGAGCGAGCGGAGCGACGCCGCCTCCCCCTCCGGCGCCCGGGCCGGCGCGCCGCCCCCGGCCGCGTCGGGCGGCGGCGCGGCGCGCTCCGTGGATCCCGCGGGGTCCGGCGGCCCGGGCTCGGCGGGGAGGGGCGCCCCGCGGCGTCCCACCGCCGCCAGCGCCGCCGGGCCGGCGGCGGCCCGCACCCGCTCAGGCGGCTGGCCCGACGCCAGCAGCACGTCGAAGGCCAGGGCCGAGGGATCGGCGGGGTCGGCGCTGGGCAGGGTGCAGACCACCTCGCCGACCGCCTTGAGCCGGGCCTTGAGCGCCTCCAGCGCGGTGTCGAAGGTGGCGAGGTCGAAGGAGGCGTGGGCCCGCCAGATGCGCAGCCCCTTCTGCACCCCGGTGCGCAGCCGGTGCT
Organism: Myxococcales bacterium; assembly: GCA_021848865.1. Lineage (GTDB taxonomy): Bacteria > Myxococcota > Myxococcia > Myxococcales > Anaeromyxobacteraceae > JACRMN01. Next base: position 10,082 of record JAJZTO010000061.1, on the reverse strand, counting down.
CCTCGTACTCGGTGAGGACCTGGAGGCTGCCGTCGGGCAGGTCCAGCTCGAGCAGCGGATCGGCCGGGCGCCCGGCCTCCGGCGCCGGGGCGAGCCGCAGCCGCGCCGCCAGCGCCGCCGCCGCCTCGGCGGTCTCCGGCGGACCCTGCCGCGCCTCCTCGGCGACGATCCGGGCGAAGAGCTCCGGCGCCGCCAGGAGCGCGTCCAGCACCTCGCCGTCGAGCGCCTGCCGCCCCATGCGCAGCGCGTCGAGCCGGTCCTCCAGGGCGTGGGCCAGGACCGCCATGCGATCCACCCCGAACATCGCCGCCAGCCCCTTCAGCGAGTGGGCGGAGCGGAAGACGGCGTTCACCCGGTCCGGGTCGACCTCGCCGCCCCGCCGCTCCTCGTCGAGGCGCAGGAGGTCCGCGTCCAGCGCCTCCACCGTCTCCTGGGCCTCGGAGACGAACTCGGCGAGGGCCTTGGGCAGCTGGCGGTCGGCCATGGGGCGGTGCCGATCCCGGAAAACCCCAGGGATGAGCGAGACTTATCGTAGCACGCCGCGCGGGCCCGGCAAGGATGGGGCCCGGGGGGCCGGGGGCGGCTCGGGTGGGCCCAGCTGGACGTTCACGCCCAGCGAATCCCGGGCCGCCGCGAGGTCGCGCCGCAGCGCCTGGGCCTCGCCCAGGAGGAGCTGCCGCTCCGGCGGGAAGCGCACGCAGGCCTCGAGCCAGAGCCGCGCCACCGTGGCCGGGGCCAGCGCGCCGGGGCGCACCGGCGGCAGCGACGCGACCTGGCGGAGGCTCCCGGCCTTGAGCAGCGCGTCGAGCGCGCGGTAGGCGAGCGCCCGGAAGGCCGCCTCGTCGCCGGGGGGCTCGGGCGCGCCGACGCAGAGGATCCGGGCCAGGCGCAGCCGCCCCTGCACCGGCAGGAGCAGCTGCTCGCCGGTGGCGCCCCGGAAGTGGCCGGCCCGCATGGCCCGGGAGAGCGCCCCGGCCAGGCGCCAGTCGGCCAGGCCGGCCAGCCCCTGGACCGGCCGCTCCGGCCCGACGAAGAGGGCCAGGGTGTCGCCCTCGGCGGCGTCCAGCGCCGGCAGCGCGAGCTCGGCGACCTCCAGCCGCACCGGGCTACCCGCCTCCGGGCGCCGCCGGCAGTCCGCCGGCCACCTGGTCGAGCACGCCGTTGACGAAGGCGCCGGAGCTCTCCGACCCGTACTTCTTCCCCAGCTCGATGGCCTCGTTGATGACCACCTTGCGGGGGACGTCGGGCCGGTGGAGCAGCTCGTGGACGGCGAGGCGGAGCACGTTGCGGTCCACCCGGGCCATGCGGTCGAGCCGCCAGTTGGCGCTGGCCCCCTCGATGGCCTCGTCGATCTCCCGGCGGTGGGCCGCCACGCCGCGCACCAGCTCCTCGGCCATCTCCCGGACCTCGCGCTCCACCGGCTCGAAGTTGCGCCAGAAGCGGGCCAGCGCCTCGTCGAGGTCGGAGGCGGTGACGTCCAGCTGGTAGAGCGCCTGGACGGCGCGCTCGCGGGCCTTGGTGCGCTTGGCGTGGGCCATCCGGCCGGGCCTACTTCCTCTTCGCGCCGGGCAGGGCGCGGAAGACGTTGGCCTGCTCGACGGCCGCCAGCGCCGCCTCGGCCCCCTTGTTGCCGGCCTTGAGCCCGGCCCGCTCCAGGGCCTGCTCCATGGAGTCGGTGGTGAGCACGCCCATGGCCACGGCGCACCCGGCCTCCATCGCCACCTGGGCCACGCCCTTGGTGGCCTCGCCGGCCACGTACTCGAAGTGCGGCGTGCCGCCCCGGATGACGCAGCCCAGCGCCACCACCGCGTCGTGGCGGCCCGAGGCGGCCACCCGGCGGAGCAGGGCCGGCAGCTCGAAGGTGCCGGCGCAGCGGTAGACCTCCAGGTCCTTCTCGTCGGCGCCGTGGCGCTTCAGCGCGTCCACCGCCCCCTGGAGCAGCTGCTCGGTGACCAGCGCGTTGAAGCGCGACACCACCAGCCCGAAGCGGAGCCCGGTGGCGACCAGCGACCCCTCGTGGACGATCATCGCTTCCTCCCCTTCCCGGCCGCCCGGCGGCGCGCCGCGCCGCGGGCCGGCGCCAGCGTCAAGAGATGGCCCATCTTGTCCCGCTTGGTGACGAGGTAGGCCCGGTTGCGGCGGGTGGGCGGCATCTCGATGGGCACCCGCTCCGCCACCTCCAGCCCGTACCCCTCCAGCCCGACGATCTTCTTCGGGTTGTTGGTGAGCAGCCGCATCTTGCGCACCCCGAGGTCGCGCAGGATCTGGGCGCCGATGCCGTAGTCGCGCAGGTCGGGCTTGAAGCCCAGCCTGAGGTTCGCCTCGGCGGTGTCCAGCCCCTCGTCCTGGAGGTTGTAGGCCTTGAGCTTGTTCACCAGGCCGATGCCGCGCCCCTCCTGGTCGAGGTAGAGGAGCACGCCGCGGCCGGCCTTCTGGATCTGGCGCAGCGCCGCGTGGAGCTGCGGCCCGCAGTCGCAGCGCTCCGACTCGAAGACGTCGCCGGTGAGGCACTTCGAGTGGACCCGGACCATCACCGGCTCGTCGCTCTTCCAGCGCCCCTTCACCAGGGCCACGTGCTGGTTGTGGTCGATGTCGTTCTCGTAGGCGACGGCGGTGAAGGGGCCGTAGGTGGTGGGGAGCGGCGCCTCGGCGGCGCGCCGCACCAGCGTGTCCTTCATCATCCGGTAGGCGATGAGGTCGGCCACCGAGACGATGGGCAGGCCGTGGGCCGCCGCCAGCCGCTCCAGCTCCGGCATGCGGGCCATGGTGCCGTCGTCGTTCATGACCTCGCAGATGACGCCGGCCGGCTTCAGCCCCGCCAGCCGCGCCAGGTCCACCGAGCCCTCGGTCTGGCCGGCGCGCACCAGCACGCCGCCGGGGCGGGCCCGCAGCGGGAAGACGTGGCCCGGCCGCGCCAGGTCCTCGGGGCGGCAGCCGTCGGCCACCGCGGTGAGGATGGTGTGGGCCCGGTCGCGGGCGCTGATGCCGGTGGTGACGCCCTGGGCCGCCTCGATGGAGACGGTGAAGGCGGTCCCGAAGCTGGAGGTGTTGTGGTCGTCGTCCACCATCAGCGGCAGGCGGAGCTGGCGCACCTTGTCCTCGGTGAGCGCCAGGCAGACCAGCCCCCGCCCGTGGCGGGCCATGAAGTTCACCGCCTCCGGGGTGATCTTCTCGGCGGCGACGCAGAGGTCGCCCTCGTTCTCGCGGTCCTCGTCGTCGACGAGGATCACCATCCGGCCCTTCCTCATGGCGGCGATGGCCTTCTCGACGTTGGCCACCGCGTGCAGCGCGTGCTTCACCTTCATGGAGCCGATCTCCCGTATCCCCACGCCTCGAGCCTCCCGGCGTCGATCCCGCCCGGCGCCACCCCGAACTCGGCGAGCCGCGCCACGTGGCGCGCCACGACGTCCGCCTCCAGGTTCACCCGCGTCCCCGGCGCGGCCGCGCCCAGGGTGGTGCGGGTCAGCGTCTCGGGGATGAGCGCCACCTCGAAGCGGTCCCGGCCGGCCCGGGCCACGGTGAGGGAGACGCCGTCGATGGCGACCGAGCCCTTCTCGGCGACCAGCGGCGCGATGGCCGCCGGCAGCGACAGGGTCAGGCGCGCCCCCTGCCCCTCGGGCGCGCGGGCCAGCACCTCGCCCACCGCGTCGACGTGGCCCGACACCAGGTGGCCGCCGAGGCGGTCGGAGAGGCGCAGCGCCCGCTCCAGGTTCACCCGGTCGCCGGGCCGCCAGCTCCCCAGGGTGGTGCGCGCCAGGGTCTCGGGGACCGCGTCGAAGGCCAGGAGCCCCGGGCCGCGCTCGGTGACGGTGAGGCAGGCGCCGGAGCAGCAGACGCTCTCCCCGAGCTCCAGCTCCTCCGCCCGGAGGGCCGACGGACGCAGCGCGATGCGGGCCCCTCCCTGCCGCGGGGAGATCCGCTCGACGGTGCCGAGGTCGCTGACGAGGCCGGTGAACATCGGAGGGGCAATCTACCGCCGGGCAGGTGGAATCGCCAGCGGGGACCGGAGCTTGGGCGCTATCCCCCGACTTCTCGCCGGCGCCGGCGGCGCGCCGTCCGGGGCGCCGTCCGGGGCGCCGCGGGCCGGCGCGGCGAGCCGGTGAGGAGCAGGTCCTCCCCGAGCCGCGAGACCTCCAGCCCCTCCAGGCGGAGCGCGCCGGCCATCGCCTCCGGCCCCCGCCCCTGCGCCCAGGAGAGGCCGCCGCCGAGGAGGCGCGGCGCGAGGAAGAGCAGCAGCTCGTCCACCAGCCCCTGCTCCAGGAAGGAGGTGGCCACCGCGGCGCCGCCCTCCACCAGCAGGCTCGTCACCCCGCGCTCGGCCAGCTTGCCGAGGAGGTCCCCGAGGTCCACCCGCCCGCCGCGGGCGGTGCAGCGCACCGGCTCCACGCCCGGCGGCAGGCGGGACACGGCGCGGCGGACGTGGGCCAGGAGCGTGGGCGCGGCCGAGCGCTGGCGGAAGAGGCGCAGGCGGCGCGGCAGGGAGAGGCGCGAGTCGAGCACCACCCGGATCGGGTCGCGCCCCCGGCCGCCCGGCGGCCGGGCGGTGAGGCGCGGGTCGTCGGCGCGGGCGGTGCCGCTGCCCACCAGCACCGCGTCCACCCGGTCCCGCAGCCGGTGCACGAAGGCCCGCGCCTCCGGGCCCGTGACCCAGCGCGAGTCGCCGGTGCGGGTGGCGATCCGGCCGTCGAGCGTGGAGGCCACCTTGAGGGTGACGAAGGGGCGGCCGGTGGTGATGAAGTGGAACCAGTGGCGGTTCAGCCGGTCGCACTCGGCGGTGAGGATCCCCTCCACCACCTCGACGCCGCCGCGCCGCAGCCGCGCCAGGCCGCGGCCGTTGACCACCGGGTTCGGGTCGCGCGAGCCGACGAAGACCCGGCGCACCCCGGCCTGGAGGATGGCCTGGCTGCAGGGCGGGGTCTTGCCCCAGTGGTCGCAGGGCTCGAGCGTGGTGTAGAGGTCGGCCCCGCGCGCCCGCTCGCCGGCCCGGGCCAGCGCCACCACCTCGGCGTGCGGCGCGCCGGCGCGGGCGTGGTGGCCGCGCCCCACCACCCGGCCCCGGCGCACCAGCACCGCGCCCACCGCCGGGTTGGGGCTGGTCCGGCCCAGGCCCAGGCCGGCCTCCGCCAGGGCCTCCCGCATGAAGCGGGCGGCGGCGCCGGCGGCCGGCGCACCGGCACCGGTCCGGCTCACGGCTTCTTCCCCGAGGCCAGCCCCGCCAGCTCGCTCATGAAGTCGCCGACGTCCTCGAAGGAGCGGTAGACCGAGGCGAAGCGGACGTAGGCCACCGGGTCCAGCACCCGCAGCCGGGACATCAGCGCCTCGCCGATGACGCGGCTCGGCACCTCCTTCTCGCCCGCTTCCTGGAGGCGCCGCTCCACCTCGGCGATGAGCCCCTGGATCTGCTCGGCCGAGACCGGCCGCTTCTGGCAGGCCCGCTCCAGGCCGTGGAGGATCTTGGCGCGGTCGAAGCTCTCCCGCCGCCCGTCCTTCTTCACCACCGCCGGGAGCACCTCCTCGATGCGCTCGTAGGTGGTGAAGCGGCGCTGGCAGCCGGCGCACTCGCGGCGCCGGCGCGTCGCCTGCCCGTCCTGGGTCTCGCGGGAGTCGACGACCCGGTCCTCCAGGTGGCCGCAGAACGGGCAGCGCATGGCGCGCCTCCTCCCCCTTGCCCTAGACGCGGTCGGCGTAGAGCGGGAAGGCGCGGCAGAGCTCGCGCACCTCGCCGCGGACCGCGGCCAGCACCGCCTCGTCGCCGGGGGCGTCGAGGGCGCGGCCGACCAGCCGCGCCACCGTCGCCATCTCCGCCGGCCCCATCCCGCGGGTGGAGAGCGCCGGCGTGCCCACCCGGATGCCCGAGGTGGTCATGGGCTTCTCCGGGTCCCAGGGGATCATGTTCTTGTTCACGGTGATCCCGGCCTTGCCGAGGGCCTCCTCGGCCACCTTGCCGGTGAGCTTCTTGGGGCGCAGGTCCACCAGCATGAGGTGGTTGTCGGTGCCGCCCGAGACCAGCCGGAGGCCGGCGGCGACGAGCCCCTTCGCCAGCGCCTGCGCGTTGTCGAGGATGCGCTGCTGGTAGGCCTTGAACTCGGGGCGCAGGGCCTCGCCGAAGGCCACGGCCTTGGCGGCGACGACGTGCTCCAGCGGCCCGCCCTGGATGCCCGGGAAGATCTGCGAGTTCACCGCCCTGGCGTGCGCCTCCTTGCAGAGGATGAGCCCGCTCCGGGGCCCGCGCAGCGTCTTGTGGGTGGTGCTGGTGACGATGGCGGCGTGCGGCACCGGGCTCGGGTGCAGCCCGGCGGCCACCAGGCCGGCGATGTGGGCCATGTCCACCACCATGTGCGCGCCCACCTCGGCGGCGATGGCGGCGAAGGCCGCGAAGTCCAGGGTGCGGGGGTAGGCGCTGGCGCCGACCACCAGGAGCTTGGGCCGGTGCTCGCGGGCGAGCCGGGCCACCTCGCCCATGTCGATGCGCTCGTCGGGCTGGGACAGGCCGTAGGGGACGATCTTGAACAGCCGCCCGGAGAAGTTCACCGGCGAGCCGTGGGTGAGGTGGCCGCCGAAGTTCAGGCTCATCGCCAGGAGGGTGTCGCCCGGCTGCGCCAGCGCGAAGTAGGCCGCCATGTTGGCCTGCGAGCCGGCGTGGGGCTGGACGTTGGCGTGCTCGGCGCCGAAGAGCTTCTTCACCCGGTCGATGGCCAGCTGCTCCACCTGGTCCACCACCTCGCAGCCGCCGTAGTAGCGCTTGCCGGGGTAGCCCTCGGCGTACTTGTTCGTCAGCGTGGAGCCGGCGGCCTCGAGGACGGCCGGGGAGACGAAGTTCTCGCTGGCGATGAGCTCGAGCCCCTCGGCCTGGCGCCGCGTCTCCTCGCGGATCAGCCGGAAGACGTCGGGATCGGCCTCGGCGAGGCGCTGGGTCGGCATCATGGGAGCGGCTCCGGGCGGGTGGAGCGCGCTTTCTACCGCGCGCTCCGGGACGCCGCAAGGCCCGGAGGCGAAGGGCTATTTCTCCAGGTCGGCGATCTTCCGGACGCGGCGCTCGTGGCGGCCGCCCTCGAAGGGCTGGGCCAGGAACTCGGCGGCGATGGCGCCGCCCACGCCCAGGCCGGTGACCCGCTCCCCCAGGCAGAGGACGTTGGCGTCGTTGTGGGCCCGGGCCATGCGGGCCTCGTACTCGCTGCGGCAGACGGCGGCCCGGACGCCCTTCACCTTGTTGGCGGCGATGCTCATGCCGATGCCGGTGCCGCACACCAGGATGCCGAGCTTCGCCCGCCCCGAGGCCACCGCCTCGGAGACGCGCCGCGCGTAGTCGGGGTAGTCGACGCTGTCGGCGCCGAAGGGGCCGAGATCCTCGACCTCGAACCCCTTCTCGCGGGCGATGCGGACCACCTCGGCGCGGAGCTGCAGCCCCGCGTGATCCGAGCCGGTGACGACCCTGTCGGCCATGCGCTCCTCCGGAAGAAGCGCATTCTGCCACACCTCGCGCCCGGGCGAGATCCTCCGGGGCCTACACCCGCTTGAAGCAGAGCACCGCGTTGGTGCCGCCGAAGCCGAAGCTGTTGGAGAGCACCGCCTCCAGCTTCTTCTCGCGCGCCACGTTGGGCGTCACGTCCAGCGCGCACTCCGGGTCCTGATCCTCGACGTTGATGGTCGGCGGGATGACGCCGGTGTGCAGCGCCATCACCGAGAAGACCGCCTCGGCGCCGCCGGCCGCGCCCAGCATGTGGCCGGTCATCGACTTGGTGGAGGAGATGGAGAGCTTCCCGGCCGCCGGGCCGAAGACCCGGGTGATGGCCTGGCACTCGGCCACGTCGCCCTGCGGCGTCGAGGTGCCGTGGGTGTTCACGTAGCCCACCTGCTCCGGCGAGAGCCCCGCGTCCTTCAGCGCCATGCGCATGGCCCGCTGCCCGCCCTCGCCCTCCGGCGCCGGGGAGGTGACGTGGTTGGCGTCGGCGGTGGCGCCGTAGCCGGCCAGCTCGGCGTAGATGCGGGCCCCGCGCCTGCGGGCGTGCTCGTACTCCTCGAGCACCACGATGCCCGACCCCTCCGCGGCCACGAAGCCGTCGCGCCCCTTGTCGAAGGGGCGGCTGGCCTTCTCCGGGGCGTCGTTGCGCTCCGACATCGCCCGCGCCGCGCAGAAGCCGCCGATCCCCAGCGGGGTGATGGTGGCCTCGCAGCCGCCGGCGAACATCACGTCGGCCATGCCGCGCTCGATGAGCATCAGGGCGTCGCCCAGCGAGTGGTTGCCGGTGGCGCAGGCCGACACCGGAGAGTAGTTGGGCCCCTTGAGCCCGTACTTGATGCTGAACTGGCCGCCGGCCAGGTTGATGATCAGCGCCGGGATGAAGAAGGGGCTGATGCGCTTCACCCCCTTCACCCGCAGGACCTCGGCGTTCTCCTCGATGGTGGCCAGGCCGCCGATGCCGGCGCCGATGATGCAGCCGACGCGCTCCAGGTCCTCCTTGCCGAGGTCCAGGCCCGAGTCGGCCAGCGCCATCTCCGAGGCGGTCACGCCGAACTGGATGAAGCGGTCGTTCCGGCGCACCTCCTTCCTCTCCATCCACTTCTCGGGCTCGAAGCCCCTCACCTCGCCGGCGATGCGCGTGGGGAAGGTCGAGGCGTCGAAGAGGGTGATGGGGCCGATGCCGCTCCGGCCCGCCACCAGGTTCTTCCAGGCCTCTTCCAGCCCGATGCCCACCGGGCACACCACTCCCAGCCCGGTGACGACGATGCGCCGCCTGCTCATGTGGCCTCCTGCGATCGACCCCGGAGGGGGTCCCGGCCCGCGCCGGGACCCGCCGCCCGCCTACTTCTTGTGGGTGTTGATGTAGTTGACGGCGTCGGAGACGGTCTTGATGTTCTCCGCCTCCTCGTCCGGGATCTCGACCTCGAACTCCTCCTCCATCGCCATGACCAGCTCGACGATGTCGAGCGAGTCGGCGCCGAGGTCCTCGATGAAGCTGGAGGTGGTCTTGATCTCCGCCTCCGCCACGCCCAGTTGATCCGCGATGATCGCCTTGACCTTCGCCTCGATGTCGTTCGCCATGGAACTCCTCCCTTTCCTTTCAGTCGATTCGCCGGCGTGGAGCCGCCGGCTACATGTACATGCCGCCGTTCACCCGGACCACCTCGCCGGTCACGTAGGAGGCCCGGTCGCTCGCCAGCCAGGCGACGCAGTCCGCGACCTCCTGGGCCGTGCCCAGCCGCCCGAGCGCGATGGACTCCAGCATCTTGCCCCGGGCCGCCTCGGGAAGGCCCGCCGTCATGTCGGTCTCGATGAAGCCCGGCGCCACGGCGTTCACCCGGACGTTGCGGCTGGCCAGCTCGCGGGCCACCGCCTTGGTGAGGCCGATGAGCCCGGCCTTGGTGGCGGCGTAGGCCGCCTGGCCGGCGTTCCCCATCTCCCCCACCACGCTGGTGAGGTTCACGATGGCGCCGCCGCGCTGCTTCATCATGGGGCGCGCCGCCGCCCGGATCAGGTGGAAGGCCCCGGTGAGGTTCACGTCCAGCTGGCGCCGCCAGTCCTCGTCCTTGAGCCGCATCACCAGCTGGTCGATGGCGATGCCGGCGTTGTTGACGAGGACGTGGAGCCCGCCCAGCTCGCCGACGATCCGCTCCACCGCCTCCTGGCAGGCGGCCGGGTCGGCGATGTCGAACTTCCGGAGCACCACCCGCGCGGCGCCGGCCCGCTCGCAGAGGGCCTGGGCCTCCGCCGCGGCGGCGTCGTTGCCGGCGTAGTTCACCACCACCGTGGCCTTGCCGGCCGCCAGCGTGGCGGCGATGGCCCGCCCGATGCCGCGCGAGCCGCCGGTGACCAGCGCCACCTTCCCGCCGAAGTCGTCGCTCACACGGCCCCCTTCAGTGCGGCCAGGGTCTTCTCCAGCGAGGCCGGATCCTCGACCTGGTGCGCTTCGATGGTCCGGTCGATGCGGCGCACCAGCCCGGAGAGCACCTTGCCGGGGCCGACCTCGACCACCCGGGTCACGCCCTGGCGCGCCAGCTCCTGCACGCACTCGATCCAGCGCACCGGCGCCGTCACCTGCTCGACGAGCAGCGGGACGATGCGGGCCGCGTCGGCGTTGGCC
>JAJZTO010000060.1 GCA_021848865.1 Myxococcales bacterium | reverse complement strand
GCGGAAGGCGGCCCGCGCCGCGAAGCCCGCCGCGCCGGCGCGCGCCGCCAAGGCCCCCCGGGCGGCCCCGGCGCCGGCCAGGAAGGCCGGCCGGCCCGCCCGGGGCGGCCGCCCCGGCGAGGAGCGCTCCCCCGCCGAGGAGGAGAAGCTCCGGCGCAAGGGGCCCAAGGAGGAGGAGGAGGAGGGCGAGGAGGCCGAGGGCGCCGAGGCCGAGGGCGAGGAGTCGGAGGAGGAGGCCGCCGCCGGCGACGACCTCTCCGACATCACCGAGCGCACCGAGGTGAAGGCCCTGATGGAGCGGGGCCGCGAGAAGGGCTTCGTCACCTTCGACGAGCTGAACGACGCGCTGCCCAACGACGTCGTCTCCTCCGAGCAGATCGACGACGTGATGTCGATGTTCGGCGAGCACGACATCGAGGTGGTGGACGACTCGAAGAAGACCCGCCTCCCCGACAAGCCGCCCGAGCCCGAGCCCAAGGCGCCCGAGGAGGAGAAGGACGAGGACGAGGAGGACGACGCCGGCTACGGCAAGTCCAACGACCCGGTCCGCATGTACCTGCGGAAGATGGGCTCGGTCTCGCTCCTCACCCGCGAGGGCGAGGTGGAGATCGCCAAGCGCATCGAGGAGGGCGAGAAGGAGGTGCTGCACGCCGTCCTCAGCTCCTCCAGCGCCATCGACGCCATCCTCGACCTGGGCGACCGGCTGCGGAAGGGGAAGATCCGCGTCCGCGACGTGGTGAAGGACGCCGGCGAGGAGCAGGCCAGCGAGGAGCCGGAGGAGGCCGAGGTCGAGGTGGTCGAGGGCGAGGCCGGGGCCGAGGGGGAAGCGGCCGCGCCGGCCATCCCGCGCGAGGAGGAGAAGAAGAAGGACCAGGTCCTCAAGCACATCGAGCGCATCGGCGCCCTGAAGGACAAGGTCGCCGGCCGCCGGCGCGAGCTGGTCACCGCCAAGAAGATGAGCGAGGTGCGGCGCCGCGAGCTGCGCCGCGAGGTGACCGAGCTCGAGGAGAAGATGGTCGAGCACCTCGAGGCCATCCAGATCAGCAAGAAGCAGATCGACGCCATCGTCGGGAAGCTGAAGAAGTACATCCGCGAGGTGGAGGAGGCGGAGCGCGACGAGCTGATCTGCCAGCGGCGCGCCGGCGCCAGGGACGAGCGCGAGCTGCGCCGCCTGCTGCGCGACGCCCGCGCCGACGACGCCTCCCGCCGCAAGGTGGCCAAGAAGGCCGGGCTCCGCGCCGAGGATCTGGCGGAGATGGACCGGATCCTGCGCACCGTGGACCGCAAGGTGCAGCGGGTCGAGGCCGAGGCCGGCGTCCGGGTGGGCGAGCTGCGCGCCACCTACCGGACCATCGTCGAGGGGGAGCACAAGGCGGAGAAGGCCAAGACCGAGCTGGTGGAGGCCAACCTCCGGCTGGTGGTGTCGATCGCCAAGAAGTACACCAACCGCGGCCTCCAGTTCCTCGACCTGATCCAGGAGGGGAACATCGGCCTGATGAAGGCGGTGGACAAGTTCGAGTACAAGCGCGGCTACAAGTTCTCGACCTACGCCACCTGGTGGATCCGGCAGGCCATCACCCGCGCCATCGCCGACCAGGCCCGCACCATCCGCATCCCGGTGCACATGATCGAGACCATCAACAAGCTCATCCGCACCTCGCGCTACCTGGTGCAGGAGCTGGGTCGCGAGCCGACGCCGGAGGAGATCGCCGAGAAGATGGAGCTCCCGCTCGACAAGGTCCGCAAGGTCCTGAAGATCGCCAAGGAGCCCATCTCGCTGGAGACGCCCATCGGCGAGGAGGAGGACAGCCACCTCGGCGACTTCATCGAGGACAAGGCCATCGTCAGCCCCTCCGACGCCGTCATCAACATGAACCTGGCGGAGCAGACCAGGAAGGTCCTGGCCACCCTGACGCCGCGCGAGGAGAAGGTGCTGCGCATGCGCTTCGGCATCGGGGAGAAGAGCGACCACACCCTCGAGGAGGTGGGCCAGGACTTCGAGGTCACCCGCGAGCGCATCCGCCAGATCGAGGCCAAGGCGCTGCGCAAGCTGCGCCACCCGAGCCGCTCCAAGCGGCTGAAGAGCTTCGTGGAGAGCTGAACGTGACCCGTACCGGACCGACCCTGCGGGCCCATAGCTCAACGGTAGAGCACTCGGCTCATAACCGAAGGGATCCAGGTTCGAGCCCTGGTGGGCCCAACCCTCGACCGACGCGGGGGCCTCGCGCCCCCTGGAGGACGTCCATTGTCGCTGCGTGACAAGTTGAAGGCGCTGGAAGAGCTGCAGCGGATCGACCTGGAGGCGGGAGCCGTCGGGGTGAAGGCCGGAGACCTTCCCCGGCGCCGGGAGGCCCTGGAGGCCGGCCTGGCGGCGGCCCGGAAGGCCTACGACGCCGAGAAGGCCCGCATCGACGGCAACGATCGGGAGCGGCGCGGCACCGAGCAGCTGCTCCAGATGGAGCGGGACAAGGTGAAGAAGTGGGAGGGGCGCCTGGGCGAGATCCGCACCCCGCGCGAGTACGCCGCGCTCTCCCGCGAGATCGACATCGCCAAGAAGACCAACGAGACGCAGAACGAGAACCTGAAGGCGCTGGCCCTCCAGGCCGCCGAGCTCCAGAAGTCCCTGGAGACCGCCGCCGACGCCCTCTCCGAGAAGGAGATGGCGGCCGAGGCGGAGCTGAAGGCCCTCGACGCCCGCGCCGCCGAGCACACCGCCAAGCTGGCCGAGCTGGCGGCGCGCCGCGCCGAGGCCGCCGGGCAGGTCGATCCCGCCCTGCTCTCCCGCTACGAGGCCATCAAGCGCCGGCGGGCGGGGGTCGCGGTGGCGATGGTGGTGGGGCAGACCTGCAAGGGCTGCAACCGCAACATCCCGCCGCAGCTCTTCATCGTCCTGCAGCGGGCCGAGTCGATCGAGGCCTGCCCCAACTGCGGGCGCATCATCTACTCCTCGGAGGCGGTGAACCCGACGGTCCCGCCTCCCACCCAGGCGCCGTGAGCCGCACCGTCCTCGCGGACCTGCTCCGGTTCATCGCCGCCAACGAGCAGCTGCCGCGCTGCCAGGAGCGCTACAAGGGGTACGACCGCGACACCCTGGGCAAGCTCATCAACGCCGCCGCCGACCGCGTGGAGGAGGCGGAGAAGACGGCGGCCGAGGCGGCCGCGCCCCGGGGCAAGGGCGGAGTGAAGGTGCGCCGCGCCAGCCAGGTCGAGGAGGCGGCGCGGGCCTCGGCCGAGGAGCTGGAGTCGGCCATGAACGACTCCAAGGCGGTGCGCGAGCGCAAGAAGGCCGAGCGCTCGGCCGCCGCCGCCCGCGAGGCCGAGGCCGCGCGGGAGGAGGCCACCCGGCCGCCGCCGCGGACCCGCCTCTTCACCGACGGCGCCGCCCGCGGCAACCCCGGGCCGGCCGGGGCCGGCGCGGTGATCCTCAGCCCCGAGGGGCACGTGGTCGCCAAGGTCGGCAAGTACCTGGGCGACAACACCAACAACTTCGCCGAGTACATGGGGCTGATCCTCGGGCTGAAGCGCGCCCGGGCCATGGGCATCAAGGAGCTGGACGTCTTCTCCGACTCCGAGCTGCTGGTGAAGCAGCTCTCCGGCGAGTACCAGGTGAAGGCCGAGAACCTCCGGCCGCTCTTCGAGGAGGCGCGGTCGCTGCTGGCCGCCTTCGCCGACATCTCGGTGCGCCACGTCCCCCGCGAGGAGAACGAGGCCGCCGACGAGATGTCCAACCGGGCCATCGACCAGCGGATGTAGCCCGCCCCGGCGCCGGCGGGTGCGGCAGCGCCCCCGCGTCGAAGTGGCCCACCTCCGCGTGGAAATCGGGTAGCTTCGCGCTCGCCGCGGGTGGCCCGGGGCCGTCCGGTGCCGGCCCGCGGCTTCCTCCAACCGGAGAACCCGCCATGACCAAGAAGCTCAGGCTGCTCGCCGCCCTGCTCCCGCTGGCCCTCTCGGTGGCCTGCACCGACGCCGCCAAGCTGCCGGCCGAGGCCGCCCTGAAGGCCGCGGAGTCCGCCCTCGGGGAGCTGAAGGGCGAGGTGCAGAAGCTCGCCCCCGACCAGGTGAAGGCGGCGCAGGAGGCCTTCGCCTCCGCCAAGGAGAAGGTCGCCAAGGAGGACTACAAGGGCGCGCTGGCGGTGGCCGGCGACGTCCCGGCGATGGTGAAGGCGGCGGTGGCCACGGCCGCCGCGAAGAAGGACGAGCTGCTCAAGGCCTGGGGCGAGGCCAGCGGCGAGCTGCCGAAGATGGTGGAGGCCATCAAGGGACGGCTCGGCGAGCTGGCCAAGGCGAGGAAGCTGCCCAAGGGGCTCGACAAGGCCACCGTCGCCAAGGCGCAGGAGGAGGTCGGCGCGGTGGAGACCGGGCTGGCCCAGGCCGCCGAGCAGGTGAAGGCGGGCGCCTACGCCGATGCCATCGCCGCCGCCAAGGAGCTCAAGGCCAAGGGCGCCGAGATCATGAAGGCGCTGGGGATGCCGCAGTAGCGGGCCGGCGGGCCGGGGGCTTCGCGGTCCCCGGCCCGGCACGCCGCCGGGGCGCGGTTTGCCCCGGCCCGGGGCGCGTGCTACATCCCGCTGGCCGGAGCCGTCCGGACGAACGCGTCGGAACTCGTGTCCGCCGAGGAAAGTCCGGGCACCACAGGGCAGGGTGCCGGCCAACGGCCGGCCGGGGCGACCCGCGGGACAGTGCAACAGAGAGCAGACCGCCGAACGGCGCGGTCGTCGAACCGGCGCGCGAGAGCGCGCCGGGGGGCGTGCGTGGCAAGGGTGAAACGGTGCGGCAAGAGCGCACCGCGCGCCGGGTGACCGGCGCGGCACGGCAAACCCCACCCGGTGCAAGAGCGAATAGGGAGGCGAGTGGCCCGCTCATCGCCTCCGGGTACGGCTCGCTGGAGGCGTGCGGCAACGCACGCCCGAGATGAATGTTCGTCGCCGCCGGATGCTCGGCGGAACAGGACCCGGCTTACAGGGCGGCTCCGGCACTTGTTCCATCGGTTGCGGTGGTCCGGACCGATCACCCACAGTGAATGTGGGCGGCTTCTGGGCCGTCGCGCCGGTCTCCGCACCTTCTCGAGGCTGCCGCCGGACGGCACCCCCTGGCTGGCGAAGGTGTGCCGGGTGCGCGACGTCCACCGGTCGGGTAGGGGTGAGCGAGGCCGCGGGGATCAGAGGCGCCCCGCATACACGATCTGAAAGCGGCCGACATAGGACGGGGACGAGAAGGGACCGAAGGCGTAGGTTCCCGGGTTGCAGATCTCCAGGAGCAGCGTGTCCCCCGCCGCGAAGGGATACACCACCTCGGCGCTGACCGGTGTCCAGGTCGTGCCCGGAACGAGGTAGCTCGTCGCGATCCCCGCGCCGTTCTTGCTCAGTCGCAGGTGGCCTGCACCGGCGCCGAGCGCTATCCCCGCGTAGCTCACCCGGTAGTACCCGGCCGTCTGGAACGTCACCGTGCCGTTCGGGTTCACCGAGAAGTAGGACGCGGCGGTGGCGAACTCCACCGTGTTGAGACAGTACGTGTTCCAGCCCGCCGCCGCGCCCAAGGAGTCGCAGCCGCCCGACCAGATGATCGGCTGCGGTGGCAGGTCCGCCGTCGAGAGATAGCTGGCCCACGACGTCCCGTTGCAGACCTGGAGTGACCTGGTCGCGGTGTTCCAGAACACCGTTCCCTCGCGGCCGGCGTCGCAGGCCGCCGGCGGTGCTGCCGCGCGGGTCTGCACCGACGCCAGCGGGACTGGTTCGTGGAGCACCTGCGACCCTGAGGCTCCCGCGTGGCGGTGCCGCGCCGCACGTGGCGCCCCCGGAAGTCGCCGGGGGCGTGGCGTCGGGAGGGGTGCGCCGGGGTTCCGGGAGGCGCTTGAAAAGCACGACCGGTCGTTTTATTGTCCCCCCGTGAGCAAGGGCGAGCAGACGCGGGAGGCCATCCTGGACCGGGCGCTGGGGCTCGCCAGCCAGCTCGGGCTGGAGGGGCTCACCCTGGGGAGGCTGGCCGCCGACCTGGCGCTCTCGAAGAGCGGCCTCTTCGCCCACTTCGGCTCCAAGGAAGAGCTCCAGGTGGAGACCCTGGACCGCGCCGCGGCGCGCTTCACGGAGGTGGTGGTCGCGCCCGCCCTGGCCGCGCCCCGGGGCGTCCCGCGGATCCGCGCCCTCTTCCAGCGCTGGATGCGGTGGCCGGAGCTGGTGCCGCAGCCCGGCGGCTGCGTCTTCATCGCGGCCGCCGCGGAGCTGGACGACCGGCCGGGCGCGGCCCGGGACCGGCTGGCGGAGCTGGAGCGGGAGTGGCTCGGGACCATCGCCACCGCCGTCCGCGCCGCCCGGACCCAGGGCGACCTCCGCGCCGGCGTGGACCCGGAGCAGTTCGCCTTCGAGCTCCACGCGATCATGCTGGGCTACCACCACGCCTCGCGGCTGCTCGCCGACGCCGGGGCGGCCGGACGGGCACGGGCCGCGTTCGAGCGGCTGCTGGCCGCGGCGCGCCGGGGCTGATCCGGTCCCATCCGGGAAGGGCACGAGGAGCGGGCATGCCGAGGCGCGATCGCGGAAGCACGACCCCCCGGTCGTTCCAGGCCCGGGCCCTCCGGACCGGCCTGTCGCTGGCCGGGGCGCTGGCCCCGCCGCTGGCGGCGCGGGCGGCGGCGCGGCTCTTCCTCACGCCGCCGCGGTACCAGCCGCCGCCGGGCGAGCGGGAGGCGCTGGCCCGGGGCGAGCCGTTCGAGGTGCCGCTCGGAGCCGGCGCGCTGCGCGCCTGGCGGTTCGGCGACGGGCCTCCGGTGCTCCTGGTCCACGGCTGGGGCGGCCGGGGCGGGCAGATGACGTCGCTCGTCCCGGCGGTGGTGGCGGCGGGGCTCTCCGCCGTGGCCTTCGACGGCCCGGCGCACGGCGCCTCCAGCGGGCGCGCCGCCTCGGTGCCGCACTTCGCCGACGCGGTCGCCGCGGTGGCGGCGCACACCGGGGCGCGGGCCGGGCTGGGCCACTCCATGGGTGCCGCCGGCGTGGCGCTCGCCATGATCCGCGGCCTGCCGCTCGAGGCGGCGGTCCTCGTCGCGCCGCCCCGATCCCCGGACGGCTTCGTGGCCGGGTTCAGCCGCGCGATGGGGCTCGGGCCGCGGGCCGAGGCGCGGCTCCGCGCCCAGCTGGCCCGCCGCCTGGGGATCGACCCGGCGGCGCTGGACCTGCCCCGGATGTCCGCGGGCATGGAGGCGCCGCTGCTCGTGCTCCACGACCGGGACGACCGCGAGGTCCCATGGGCCCACGGCGCGGCCATCGCCGCGGCCTGGAGGGGCGCCCGCCTCGTCACCACCAGCGGGCTGGGCCACCGCCGCATCCTGCGGGACGGGCTGGTGGCGGGGGAGGCCGCGGCCTTCCTGGCGCGCGTCCTTCGCGCCGGCGGTGCGCCGGCGGCGGTGGCCTGACGGGGGGCGGCGGGCCGGGAATCCGGGCCCGCGGGCTCCGCCGCGTCAGCTGCGCCGGCTGGCGTCCGCGCCGGTCGGCGCGCCCTGCGGCGGGACCGGGACGCCCTGGCCGAGCTGCGCCGGGGGAGCCTTCGCCGGCTCCGGGGCCGGGGGCTCCTCGTCGGCCGCCGTCGTCGCCTTCTTGAAGTTGCGGATGCCCTTGCCCAGGGCGTCGCCGAGCTGCGGCAGCTTCGAGGGGCCGAAGATGAGCAGCGCGATGACGAGGATGACGAGGATCTCGCCGATGCCGAGGTTCATGCGCCGGAAGGATAGCGCCGGCGCCCCCCCGGCGCCACCCGACCCTCCCGATTCGTCCCGCCGGGCCGCCGCCCGGTGCCGGGCGCCGGAACCGCGCCGGGGCGGGGGGCCGGCGGGGGCCCCTCACCGCCGGATGGGCCGGTAGCGGAGGCGCTTCGGCCGCGCCCCCTCCTCGCCCAGCCGTCGCCGCTTGTCGGCCTCGTATTCCTGGTAGTTCCCGGTGAAGAAGGACCAGCTCGAGTCCCCCTCGCACGCCAGGATGTGGGTGGCGATGCGGTCGAGGAACCACCGGTCGTGGGAGATGACCAGCACGCTGCCGGCGTACTCCAGCAGCGCGTCCTCCAGCGCCCGCAGCGTCTCGACGTCCAGGTCGTTGGAGGGCTCGTCGAGCAGCAGGACGTTGCCGCCGGTCATCAGCGTCTTGGCCAGGTGCAGCCGGCCCCGCTCCCCGCCGGAGAGGGTGCCGACGACCTTCTGCTGGTCGGCCCCCTTGAAGTTGAAGCGCCCGATGTAGGCGCGGCTCGGCATCTCGAAGCGGCCCACCTGGATGAGGTCCCGGCCGCCGGAGAGCTCGTCGAAGACCGTCTTGCCGCTCGACAGGTTCTCGCGGCTCTGGTCCACGAAGGCCAGCTTCACCGTGGAGCCGACCACCACCTCGCCGGCGTCGGGCCGCTCGACGCCGGTGATCATCTTGAAGAGCGTGGACTTGCCGGCGCCGTTGGGGCCGATGATGCCGACGATGGCGCCGGCCGGGACGATGAAGGAGAGGTCGTCCATCAGCAGCCGGTCGCCGAAGCCCTTGGTCACCCCGCGAAACTCGACGACCTGGGTGCCGAGCCGCTCCGCCACCGGGATGAAGATCTCCTGGGTCTCGTTCCGCTTCTGGTGCTCGACGCTGGAGAGCTCCTCGAACCGGGCCAGGCGCGCCTTGCTCTTCGCCTGGCGCGCCTTGGGGTTCTGGCGCACCCACTCCAGCTCCACCTTCATCGCCTTGATGCGGGCGCTCTCCTGCTTCGCCTCCACCTCGAGCCGGGCCTCCTTCTGCTCCAGCCAGCTCGAGTAGTTGCCCTTCCAGGGGATGCCGCGGCCGCGGTCCAGCTCCAGGATCCACTCGGCGGCGTTGTCGAGGAAGTAGCGGTCGTGGGTGACCGCCACCACCGTGCCCGGGAAGCGGGTGAGGAACTGCTCCAGCCACTCCACCGACTCGGCGTCGAGGTGGTTGGTCGGCTCGTCGAGCAGCAGCATGTCGGGCTTGCCGAGCAGCAGCTTGCACAGCGCCACCCGCCGCTTCTCGCCGCCGGAGAGGTTCTTCACCAGCGCGTCCCAGGGCGGGAGCCGCAGCGCGTCGGCGGCGATCTCCAGGGCGGTGCCGGTGTCGGCGCCGGCGGCGGCGATGACCGCCTCGAGCCGCGCCTGCTCCTCGGCCAGCTTCTCCATGTCGGCGTCCGGCTCGCTGTAGGCCGCGTAGACCGCCTCCAGCCGGGCCTGGGCGGCGGCCACCTCCCCCTGGGCCGACTCCACCTCCTGCCGGACCGTCCTCGCCGGGTCGAGCACCGGCTCCTGCGGCAGGTAGCCGACGCGGATCCCCGCCTGGCGCGTGACCTCGCCCTCGTACTCCTCGTCGGCGCCGGCCATGATCCGCAGCACCGTGGACTTGCCGGCGCCGTTGAGGCCGAGCAGGCCGATCTTGGCGCCGTGGAAGAAGGAGAGGGAGATGTCCTTGATGATCTGCCGCTTGGGCGGGACGATCTTGCTCACGCGGAGCATCGACATCACGTACGGGGGCATGGCGCTCGCGGGCTCCTGGCGGGAAAGGGGCGCGAGAGTACCCGATCCGCCCCGGGACTCGTAGGGGCGCGGCTCGTCCCCGCCTGGCGCCCGCCCGGTCCACACCGGCGGGGGACAAGCCCCCGCCCTACGGACAGGGAACGCATTGTGGGCGCACCGGGGTGTCGGGCAGGTGTAGGGGCGCGGCTCGTCCCCGCCCTCAGCCGGGCGGCAGCCCGCCGAGGAAGGCGTCGAGGGCGGCGTTCACCGCCGCCGGGTTCTCGACGCTGCTGGAGTGGCCGGCGGCGGGGATGCGGACCAGCCTGGCGCCCGGGATCCCGGCCTGGATGCGCTCCGCCTTCGCCAGGGGCGTGGCCACGTCCTCGTCGCCCACCAGGACGAGCGTGGGCAGCGCGATCCGCGGCAGCTCCTCCACCACGCCCTGGCGCTCGATGACCCCCGTGACCGACCGGTGGATGGAGCGCCGCAGCCCCCGGAGGCGACCGCGCCACTCGGCGCGCAGCGCCTCCCGCGCCGGGTCCGCGAGGAAGCTCCGCCCGAAGAGGATGGGCATGACCTTGTCGGTCACCGCCCAGGCGCCGAGCAGCCGGACCGCCCGGTTGAGCGTGCGGTAGCGGGGCACGTTGGCGGGCGTCTCGGGCTCGGCGCTGGTGTCGAGCAGCGCCAGGGAGCGCAGCAGCTCCGGCCGGCGCGCCGCCAGGCGCAGGCCCACGAAGCCGCCCATCGACAGGCCCGCGAAGTGGCAGGGGGCGGCGCCCAGCCCCTCGATCAGGGCGGCCGCGTCCTCGGCGAGCTGGTCCATGCCGTAGCCCTGGCGGGCGACCTCGCTGCGCCCCTGGCCCCGGTGGTCGTAGGCGATCACCCGGTAGCGGCCGGAGAGGTGGCGTAGCTGCTCGCGGAACATCTCGCCGCTCATCAGCAGGCCGTGGGAGAAGACGACGGTCTCCGGCCCGCGGCCCGACGACTCGTAGTGGAGCTCGACGCCGTTCACCAGCAGCTTCGGCATGGATCCCCCCCCCCCGG
>JAJZTO010000059.1 GCA_021848865.1 Myxococcales bacterium | reverse complement strand
ATGGGCATCCACTCCTTCTGGATGAAGAACACCCTCATCCCCCTCGACATGATCTTCATCGCCGAGGGCGGGACGGTGGCGGGGATCGTCGAGCGGGCCGAGCCGCTCAGCCTCGTCGAGCGCAGCGTCGGCAGGCCCAGCCGCTGGGTGCTGGAGGTGCCCGGGGGCTTCGCCGCCGAGCACGGGATCCGCGCCGGCGACCGGGTGCGGATCGAGGGGATCTAGTCAGCCCCCGCCCTGCGTCCGGTTCAGCAGCCCCCGGGCCACCTCGGCCCCGAGGCTCTCCACCATCAGCCGCTCCACCGTCTGCTCGAAGATCTGGCGGTGGACGTCGTCGGCCCAGACGAAGCGGATGCCCATGCCGGCCTCGCCCGGGCCGGCGTTGGCGTGGATCACCTCGCCGGAGAGCTCGAAGGGCGGCTCCCGCCCCGGCACCGAGAGCCGGAAGAGGAAGCGGGTCCCCACCGGGAGCGCCTTGCGGGTCTTGATGAAGGTCCCGCCCTTGGAGATGTTCTTGGTGTAGTCCGCGAAGAAGCTGTTGAGCTTCCGGTAGTCCACCTTGAGCTCGATGGGAGCCCGGGCGTGTTCGCGGTGGTCCGGCATGGAACATCCATGCTACCTCGCCGGACCGGGCGGAGGTAGGGATGTCACTGCTGGAGGTGCCGGGCTACGAGCTGGGGATGGCGGCGGCGCTGGCCGCGGTCCCGGCCGGGATCGCCCTGGGGATCCGCGCCGCCCGCCGGGAGCGGGCGCGCCCGGTCCCCCGCCCGGCCCGCGCGGCGCTGCGCGCGGCCCTGCCCCCGGCGCTGGCCCAGCTCGCCCTCTTCCTCGGCGCCGCCGCCTGGACCGCGCGCTTCACCCCCTGCAGCCCGGTCGCGGCGGCCGGCCTCTACTGGCTCACCGCCCTCCCCTCGGCGCTGCTCGCCGCCGCGCTGGGCACCGCCTGCGGCCTCGCCGCCCGGAGCCGCCGCGCCGCCGGGCTGCTCGCCGGCGCCGCGGCCGCCGGGTCGCTGGTCGAGGCGCTGGCGCAGGGGTACTACGGCCCGTCGGCGGCGCTCTCGGCCCACCTGCTCGGCTGGTGGCCGGGGCCCATCTACGACGAGGCCCTCTTCGTCGACCGGCGCCTCCTGCTCTTCCGGCTGGGCACGCTCGGCTGGACCGCCGCGCTCGCCGGGGTCGCCGGCCTGCTCGCCCGCCGCCCGCGGCGCGGTCCGGCGCTGCTCGCCGCGGCCGGGCTCTGCGTCGCGCTCGGCGCCCGCTCCGCCGGCGGCGTCGAGCCCTCGCGCCCCCAGGTGGCGGCGGCGCTGGGCGGGGCCGTCGACGGGCCGCTCTGCCGGGTCCGGTTCCCGCGGGAGTGGGAGGCGGCGCGCGCCGCGCGGCTGCTCGCCGACTGCGAGTCCACCGTCGCCGCCATCGCCCGGACCATGGCGGTGGCGCACCCGCCCCGCCCCACGGTCTTCGTGTACCGCAGCCCGGCCGAGAAGCGGCGGCTGGTGGGGGCGCGCCACACCAGCTTCACCAAGCCGTGGCTCGCCGAGATCCAGGTGAACGACGAGCCGGAGCCCCGGCCGGTGCTGCGCCACGAGCTGGTCCACGCGGTGGCGTCGGCCTTCGGCCCCTGGCCGCTGCGGGTGCCGGCGCGGGACCTGGTGCGCGTCCGCGCCGGGCTGGTGGAGGGGCTGGCCGGCGCGCTGGAGCCGGCCCGCGCCGGCCCCCCGGTGCACGAGTGGGCCCGCGCGCTGCGCGACCTGGGCCTGCAGCCGCCGCCGGCGGCGCTGCTCGGGGGCGCCGCCTTCCTCGCCGTCGCGCCGGCGCGCGCCTACGCCGCCTCGGCGAGCTTCGTCGCCTGGCTGCTCGAGCGGCGCGGCCCGGGACCGGTGAAGGAGCTGTACCGGACCGGCGACCCGGCCCGGTCGCTGGGCGAGGGGCTGCCGGAGCTGGCGGCCGGCTGGGAGCGCTTCCTCGACGGGGTCGAGGTGCCCCCGGCGGTGGCGGCCGCCGCCGCCAGGCGCTTCCGCGACCCGGGGCTCTTCGGCCGCGCCTGCGCGCGGGAGACGGCGGCCCGCGAGGAGGAGGCGCGGGAGCGGGCCGAGGCTACCTCCCCCGCAGCCGGTCGATCGCCGCCCTCGGGTTCGCCGCCCCCTTCTTCAGGAGGTAGAGCCCCACCTGCAGCCCCCCCTGCGCCAGCACCCCCAGCCAGCCGTGGGAGATGAGCCGCGGCGTCGAGGCGTGCAGCCGGACGCCGACGCGCACCGCCGGATCGCGCGACAGCACCAGCTCGAAGAAGGCGACGCCCAGGGCCCCCACGTCGGCGGGGGGCAGCGCCGCCAGCCGGGCCACGGCGGCGGGCGGCAGGTCCAGGGTGAAGTCCGGGTCGCGGGGCGGCTCGTCGAGGACGGCGGGCCGCCCCTCCACCGCCTGGAACCGGGCCGGGGCGCCGTCGAGCCGGAGCCCGACCTCGGCGGCGGGCGACAGCGGCCGGGCGGCGCGGCGGGCCGCCTCGGCCCCCTCCAGGAAGCCCTTCAGCGCCTCGAAGGTCGGTCCACCCATGGCGCCCCGACGCTAGCGCCGGGGCCGGCGCGGCGGCAAGCGCGCCGCCGGTTGACGGCGGGCCCGGGGGCGTGGTTTGCCAGGTGGCCATGAACGCGCCCCGCCTGCTGGTCCTCGCCGCCGCGGCCACCTCGCTCGCGGCCTGCGCCCCGCGCCTCATCCCCGGCACCCAGATCCCCGACAACGGCGACACCCGCGCCATCGCCAAGGTCCTGGAGCAGTACCAGCAGGCCTGCGAGCGGCGGGACGCGGCCGCCGTGCTGGCGCTGGTCTCGCCGCGCTACTACGACGACGCGGCCACGCCCGACCCCGCCGACGACCTGGACTACGCGGCGCTGGCCCGGGTGCTCCCGCAGGACTTCGCGCGGATCGACAGCGTCCGGATGGACCTGCGCGTCACCGACATCCAGGTGGACGGCGACAAGGCCCAGGCCTACGTGCGCTACGACGCCCGCTACCACGTCGCCACCCGGGCGGGCGAGGTGCCCCGCGCCCAGGCCGACGTGAGCCGCATCCGGCTGGTCCGCGAGCAGGGCGCCTGGAAGATCCTCTCGGGCCTGTAGCGGGGCGGCCCCTCGCGGGCCGCCGGGTCCGCCCGATCGGGCCCGGCGCTCACACGCCGGCCAGGGCCCGGAAGGCCGGCTCGCCCAGCTCCCGCAGCGCCTGGAGCCGGTCGCGGTAGCGGGTCCAGTCCTTCCAGGCCAGGCGGTCGGCCCCCAGCTCGGCGAGGTGGAAGGCGTGGATGCGGCTCGCGGTGTAGCGCAGCGCCGCGTAGCGGGCGAAGGGGTAGAGCGCGTCGGCGGTGGCCTGGTCCAGCTCCCGCTCGCCGCGGTAGCCCTCCACCAGCGCGGCGGCCAGCTCCGGCTCGAAGCGGCTGCCGTAGCACCAGGCGAGCAGCGCCACCGCCAGATCGTAGGCGAACGCCTCCACGCAGCTCATCTCCCAGTCGAGCAGCGCCGCCACCCGCTCGCCGGACCAGAGGACGTTGTCGATGAACAGGTCGCCGTGGCACAGGCCGCGCGGCGCCTCGGGGAGCCGCCGGGCGCGCGCCAGCTCGTCCTGCAGCAGCGGCACCCAGGGCCGGACCTCGGCGTCGCCGCCCCCGTCCGGCAGCAGCTCGCGCACCCAGGCCTCCACCCGGCCCCAGCCGTAGGGGTTGGGGCGCGAGGCGTCGAAGCGGCCGGCCAGGGCGTGGAGCCGCCCCAGCTGCGCCCCCACCGCCCGGCAGTGGGCCGGGCCGACGTCGGCCCGCTCCAGCTCCTCGCCGGCGACGAAGGCGAAGAGCATCGCCGGCCGCCCGCGGGCCACCGCGAAGGGCCGCCCGTCGCGCGCCGGGACCAGCCGCGCCGAGGGAAAGCCCTGGGCCTCGAGGAAGCGCAGCACCCGCGCCTCGAAGCCCACCTCCTCGGCGCTCTTCCCCTCGTTGAGCCGCAGGAACCAGCGGCCCCCGCCGGCCCAGAGGTGGTAGTTGGTGTTGACGCTGCCCTTGGGCTCGGGCAGCGCCCGCTCCGGGGCCGGCAGGCCGAAGGCCCCGGCCAGGTCGGCGAGCTCGGCGTCGGACAGCGGCGTGTAGAGGGCCATCGGGGGCGAGCGAGAATGCCCGCTTCGGCGCGGCGGCGTCAACGCCGGAGGGCGGCGCGCCCGCCGCCCCCGGAGTAGACTCGGACCGTGGACCGGGACCGGGACTCGCGCGGCGCCTCCGACGAGCACAACGCCCGCGGGATCGAGCTGGCCGACCGCGGCTGGCTGGACGAGGCGGCCCGCGAGTTCCAGCGGGCCATCGAGCTCGACCCGGCCTCCGCCCACGCCCACGACAACCTGGCCACCGTCTGGGCGGAGAAGCGGCGCTGGCGCGACGCCCTCTCCGAGGTGCTCACCGCCCTGCGGCTCGAGCCGGAGAGCGCCACCGCCCACTACAACCTCGCCAGCTTCCTCTCCACCCACGGGCCGGAGATGGCGGTGGAGGAGTTCCGGGAGTCGATCGCCCTGGATCCCGAGTACCCGGACGCCCACCTGAACCTCGGGCTGGCGCTGGCCGACCAGGACAAGCCGGACGAGGCGCGGCGCGAGCTGGAGGCGGCGGTGCGGCTGGAGCCGGCCGACGGCTACGCCCGCCACGAGCTGGCGGCGCTGCTCATGGACCAGGGGGACTACCGCGCCGCCATCGGCCACCTCAAGGAGGTGGTCCGGCTGGAGCCGGACGACTTCGAGGCCCACCTCGACCTGGGCATCTGCTACGCGCAGAAGGGCTTCTACGCCGAGGCGGAGCGGGCCTACGCGCGCGGCCGGGAGCTGCAGCCCGACGACGTCCTCCTGAACTACAACGCCTCGGCGCTCTACGCGCAGTGGGGGCGGCCCGAGGAGGCCCTGGCGGCGCTGCGGCGGGCGCTGTCCGGGGACCCGGCCCGGGTGCGGGGCTGGCTGGCCGAGGACCCGACCTTCGACGGCCTGAAGGGGCGCCCGGAGTTCGAGGAGCTGGCGCGCGCCTGACCCGCGTCCATCACCTTGGGTACGCGGTGCACCCCTGGTGATCTTCACCCGGGGCAGCGGTTCGGCTACACTCCCCGTCCATGGCCGAAATCGTCTTCTTCCGCCACGGCGAGGAGCTCCTGCGGGTGGCGCTCGGGGAGCGCCTGGCGCTGGGCCGCGCCCCGGGCTGCGACGTCTCCCTCCCCGACCCCGCCCTCTCGCGCGTCCAGGCCGAGCTGGAGCGCCGGCCCGACGGCTGGTGGCTGCGCGACCGATCGGGCCGGGGCACCCGGGTCGGCGCCGAGACGGTGGCCGAGGCGCGGCTCGCCGACGGGGCCGCCATCGCCCTGGGCGGCTTCCGCGCCCTGTTCCGCTCCTCGGCCCACGGGGTCGCCGAGTCCACCGGCGCCGGCGAGGCCACCCGCGGAGCCGGGCGGCGGCCGGAGCCTCCCATCCAGCCGGCCCGGCTGCGCATCCGGGAGAAGGGGCGCGAGCGGGTGGTGAACCTCCCCGAGGGGCTCACCCTGGGGAAGGACCCGGCCTGCGACGTGGTGCTGCACGACGCCTTCGCCTCCGGCCGCCACCTGAAGGTGGAGCGCCGCGGCGGGCGCTTCCACCTGCGCGACCTGGGCTCGACCAACGGCACCTACCTGGCCGGCGCCCGGGTGGTGGAGTCGGAGTGGCTCCCCGGGACCACGGCCACGGCCGGCGAGGCGGAGATCCTGCTGGAGGCCGGCGACCCCGAGGGGCCGGGGCCGGCCCACTTCGAGGGCATGCTCTCGGGCGACCCGGCGATGCGCCAGGCGTTCCAGCTGGTGGAGCGGGTGGCGGCCGCCGACGCCCCGGTCACCATCTTCGGCGAGACCGGCACCGGCAAGGAGCTGGTGGCGCGCGCCCTCCACCGCCTCTCGGCGCGGCGCGAGTCGGCCTTCATCCCGGTGAACTGCTCGGCCATCGCCGAGACCCTCATCGAGAGCGAGCTGTTCGGCCACGAGAAGGGGGCCTTCTCCGGCGCCGACCGGCTGCGCAAGGGCGCCTTCGAGGAGGCGGACGGCGGGACGCTCTTCCTCGACGAGATCGGGGAGCTGCCGCTCGACCTGCAGCCCAAGCTGCTGCGGGCCCTGGAGCAGGGCGAGGTGAAGCGGGTCGGCGCCACCCGCCCCTTCCTGGTGAACGTGCGGATCGTGGCCGCCACCCACCGCGACCTGCGGGCCCGGGTGCGGGCGGGGCGCTTCCGCGAGGACCTCTACTACCGCCTCTGCGTGGTGCCGCTGTCGGTGCCGCCCCTGCGGGCCCGCCGCGGCGACGTCCGGCGGCTGGCGGAGACCTTCCTCTCCCGCGCCGCCCCGCGCGGCCTCCCGCTGCGCTGGGACGACCGGGCGCTGGAGAAGCTCGAGGGGTACGACTGGCCCGGCAACGTGCGCCAGCTCCGCAACGTGGTGCAGCGGGCGCTGCTCTTCCGCGGCGACGGGCTCTTCGTGGGGCCCGACGCGGTCCGCTTCGAGGACACGCGCTCCGGGCCGGAGGCGTCCGGCGACGACGACACCCTGTTCCTGCGCGGCCTCTCCATGGAGGACCTGGAGCGCGAGGCCATCCGCCTCTCCCTGCGGCGCCACCAGGGGAAGCGGGCCGCGGTGGTGCGGGAGCTGCGGATCGCCAAGA
Organism: Myxococcales bacterium; assembly: GCA_021848865.1. Lineage (GTDB taxonomy): Bacteria > Myxococcota > Myxococcia > Myxococcales > Anaeromyxobacteraceae > JACRMN01. The sequence continues at coordinate 3,863 of JAJZTO010000059.1, read as the reverse complement.
GCACGGTGATGAAGCGCATCGCCCAGTGGGGCCTGCAGGACGAGGGGCGGCCGCCGGGCGCGCCGGAGTCCCCGGAGGACGATCCGGCCGAGGGCTGAGACCCGCCTCAGTTGCGCTGGTGGCCGCGGGCGACGATCTGCATCGGCCCGGGGTCGTCCGGCAGGTCCAGGGCGCGGGGGAGCCGGTCCTTCAACCCCTCGAAGTGCCGGTCCAGGGCCCGGTCCACGTCGCGGCGGCTGGCCAGCACCGGCTTCACGGCCACCCCGCTCGCGAAGGCCACCTCGTCCTGCGTCGCCAGGTCGGTGGGATCGGTCACCGCCAGCAGCAGCGCCCCCTCCTGCGCGTGGCCGTGGAGGAGGGCCAGCGGGAAGACGTGGCGCGCGCGGAGGAGGGACTCCGGGACCAGGCGGAGCACCGCGGGCGGCACGTCGCGGTCGCCGATCTCGACGTAGGGAAGGTCGAACTGGCGGGCCAGCACCTCCATCACCGCCTGCTCCGGCAGGTAGCCGAGCGCGACCAGCGACTCGCCGAGGCGGCTGCGCCAGCGCTCCTGGTGCGTGAGCGCGCTGCGCAGCTGGGTCTCGTTGATCCGGCCGGCGTCCAGCAGGAGCTTGCCGATGGGCGTGCGGGGCATGACCACACCCTCCGCCAACATGCTCCGGGATGACACCTCCGGAGTCAACGTGGGCCAGCGCGTCGCCCCCCCCAGGGGGGGCGCCCGCCGCGTGTCACTTCTTCCGGGGAGGGGCCTTGCCCTTCCTCTTCGGCGCCAGGTCGGCGATCCGCTGCCGCGCCTTCTTCGCCGCGGTGGTCTTCGGGAAGCGGCGCACCACCTCCTCGAAGATGCCCTTGGCGTCGCCCGGGAGGCCCAGCGCCAGCATCGACTCGCCGGTGCGCAGCATGGCGTCGGGGACCTTGTCCGACCGCGGGAAGCCCTCCGCCACCTTGCCGTAGGCCAGGATGGCCTCCCGGTGACGGCCGGCGCCGTACTGCAGCTCGCCGACCCGGAACCAGGCGTCGGCGGCGCGCGGGTCGGAGGGCCAGCGCTTGACGAAGTCCTCGTACAGGAGCCGCGCCACCACCGCCTCGCCCGCCTTCTCCTGGGCCTGCGCCAGCTGGAAGAAGGCGGCCTTGTCGGTGGGGAGCTGGAGCTTGCCGATCTTGCGGCGGGCCTCGTACTCCTCCAGGGCCCCGGCGCCCTTCAGCGCCGCGAAGCGCCCGTCCACGTCGTCGCGCAGCTTGTCCAGCGCCTGGGCCAGGGCCTGGACCCGGTGCTGGTCCTCCTCGGTGGCGCCGCGCAGCCGCGCCACCTCGTCGCGCAGCTTGTCCACCTCCACCGCCAGGTCGGCGCCGGTGCGCCGCGCCGCGGAGTTCAGCTCGTCCAGCTTCCGCTGGACCTCGGCGATCTTCTTGTCCGCCTCGGCCACCCGGTCGCGCAGGACGCCGCGCTGCTCCTCCAGCTGCCTCACCGCCAGCTGGTTCTCGTCCTCGACGCGCGCGATGCGCTCCTCCATCTGCCGCCCCCGCTCGATGGGGACCCAGCATGCCGCCGTCGACAGCGGCAGGAGGAGGAGCGCGGCGCGCTTCACGAGGGGCCGGCCTACTTGAGATCGGCGCGGCGGTTCTTGGCCCAGCACTCCTCGGTGGCCTCGGTGCAGATCGGCTTCTCCTTGCCGAAGCTCACCGTGGCGATGTCGTGGGCCGCGAGGCCGAGCCCGCCGAGGTACTTCTTCACGGCGTCGGCGCGCCGCTGGCCGAGGTGCATGTTGTACTCGGCGGTGCCGCGCTCGTCGCAGTTGCCCTCGACGCGGAGCTTGCCGCCCTTCTCCTTGACGCACTTCGCGTCCGCCTCCAGCGCCGCGCGGGCGTCGGCGCTGAGGGTGGACTCGTCGAACCCGAAGTAGACGCTCTGGAGCTGGTCACACGGGCCGGAGACCGGCGCCGCCTTGGCCACGCAGCGGCCGCCCATGCACTCCTGGTTGGCGCCGCAGGCCCGAGCCGGGCCGCACTCGTCCGGCGCGGCGGCGACGCACTTGCCGGCCTGGCAGGTCTTGCCGGCGGCGCAGTCGGCGGGCCCCTCGCACTCCGGGCGCGGCTCGCACTTGTTGGCCTTGCAGACGAAGCCGGCCTTGCAGTCGGTGTCCTGGCCGCACTCCTGGCACTGTCCCTGGACGCAGACCTTCCCGTAGCCGACCTGGTCCTTGCAGTTGTCGCTGGTCTTGCACTCGCCCGGCTTCAGGCTGGGCGAGCAGGCGGCGAAGCCGAACACGGCGAGTGACGAGACGAGGAGCAATGCACGACGCATGAGTAGGTCCTCCGGTTGGGGGGGCGAGGGGGTAGAGATGGAGTCTGTCGTATGTCCCTCCCGCCTGAACCGGTGTCAATGGAAAACCTTCCCGGCTACCATCGGGGCGTGGCGGCGACCGTGCTGATCGTGGACGACGAGCGAAACATCCAGCTTTCGCTGGCGCGCGCCCTGTCCCTGGAAGGGTACGCGACCGAGACCGCGGGTACGGGTCAGGAGGCGCTGGAGAAGATCGCTTCGCTCCCGGTGGACCTCGTCCTCCTCGACGTCAAGCTGCCGGACCTGGACGGCCTGGCGGTGCTGGAGCGGGCCCGCCAGACCCGGCCCGGCCTGCCGGTGGCGGTGATGAGCGGCCACGGCTCCATCGAGACGGTGCGCCAGGCCTTCGTGCTCGGCGCCTTCGACTACCTGGAGAAGCCCATCGAGGGGAGGGAGCGGCTCCTGGCCGCGGTCCGCAACGGCCTGGCGCTGCGCGACCTCGCCGCGGAGAACGCCGAGCTGAAGCGGACCACCGGGCCGGGAGAGATGATCGGCGGCTCGGCGGCGATGCAGCGGCTCCGGGAGCTCCTGCGCCGCGCCGCGGCCGCCGAGGGGCGGGTGCTCATCACCGGCGAGAACGGCACCGGCAAGGAGCTGGTGGCCCGCGCCCTCCACGACGGCTCCCGCCGGCGCGGCGGCCCCTTCGTCAAGCTGAACTGCGCCGCGGTGCCGGCCGAGCTCATCGAGAGCGAGCTCTTCGGCCACGAGCGCGGCGCCTTCACCGGCGCGGTGGCGGCGCGGCGCGGGAAGTTCGAGCTGGCCGACGGCGGCACGCTGCTGCTCGACGAGGTGGGGGACATGCCCCCGGCGATGCAGGCCAAGGTGCTGCGGGTGCTCCAGGAGGGGGAGTTCGAGCGCGTCGGCGGGCAGACCACGCTCCGCACCGACGCCCGGGTGGTGGCGGCCACCAACAAGGACCTGCTGGCCGAGGTGGCGGCGGGGCGCTTCCGCGAGGATCTCTACTACCGGCTGGCGGTGGTCATCGTCCCGACGCCGCCGCTGCGGGACCGCAAGGAGGACATCCCGGCGCTCGCGGACCGCTTCCTCGCGGAGGCCTGCGAGCGCAACGGGCGGCGCCCCATGACCCTGGGCCGGGAGGCCCAGGCGGCGCTGCAGGCCCACGACTGGCCCGGCAACGTCCGCGAGCTGCGCAACGCGGTGGAGCGGCTGGCCATCCTCGCCGACGGCCCGGTGCTCGGCGCCGAGGACGTGGCCGCGGCCCTGCCCGGGGCGCGCCGTCCCCGCACCGACCGGGCGCGCGAAGGGGCGGGCTTCCACGAGCTGGTGGAGGACGCCGAGCGGGAGATCATCCTGGCGGCGCTGATGGCCCACGCCGACAACGTCTCCGACACCGCCCGGGCCCTGGGCCTGGAGCGCAGCCACCTCTACAAGAAGATGCGCGCGCTCGGCATCAAGCGGGGGGAGTAGCGGCTCGCGCCGCCCTCCCCCGCTCCCGGGCGCCCGCCCCGCCGGAGCTCAGCGGTGGCCGGGGCCGTCGTCGTCGCGGCCGTCCCCGTGT
>JAJZTO010000058.1 GCA_021848865.1 Myxococcales bacterium | reverse complement strand
CCGACGGCACCCGGTCGCCGCCCGACGAGGTCTTGCCGGGAAAGGCCCGCACCACCGCCGCCATGTAGACGCGGGCCCGGAACTCCTCCTCGGTGGCCCCGAAGGCCTCGCCGAACCAGCGGAACAGCGTCTTCCCGGCGGTCCAGGCGAAGGGGCGGCCCAGCCGCCCCTCGTGCGGGCCGGGCGCCTGGCCCAGCAGGTAGATCCGGCTCGGCACCGGCGGCCCGTGGACCGGCGGCCCGACGAGGCCCGGCAGGCGGAGCGCCCGGATGTCCCGCTGGATCTCCTCCAGGGCCCGGACCGTGGCGGCCCGGCTCACCGGCCGCGCCACGGCTCCTCCCGCAGCGAGTGGATCCACCCCTCGCTGCGCGGCACGTCGGGCGGCACGCCCTGGAAGCCGTCCTCCCAGGCGGCGGCCGCGGCCACCGCCGCCAGCACCGCGTCGAGGAAGGCCCCCTTGCCGTCCTCCACCACCCGCGCCACCAGCTCCATCTCGAACTCCAGCCCGGTGGCGACGCGCACCGCGCGCAGCAGCGCCGCCCGGGCGCTGGCCCGCTGCACGCCGTCGCGCCCCTCGTCGCGGTAGCTCCTCGCGCCCGAGAGCACCCGGGCCGCGTGCTCGGGCCGGACCTCGACGAGGGCGGGGCGGCCGGCCCGCGGCGGATCCCAGGGGAGGAAGCTGGCCTCGGTCACCTGCGAGAGCACCTCCAGGCCGAAGAAGGTCTGGCGGAAGAGCCGCGCGTGGCTGGGCGGCAGGGAGACGGCCCGGTAGCCGTCGGTGAGGCGCGGCCGGTCCTTCCCGAGCTCGGCGCGAAAGGACTCGGCCGCCGCGCTGTGGTCGCCGCCGGGGAAGAGGAACTTCTCGACCAGCCCCTTGCCCAGCGCCGCCGGGCCGCGGATGGCCTGGCGCAGGAGCCCGAGCTGGCGCAGGTGCGTCTCGGCCAGGCTGAAGGGGAAGTCGAGCCCCAGGCACAGCCGTCCCTCGGCCCAGCGCGCCTCCTCCGCGAGCCAGGCGGGGAAGCGCGCCGCGACGTCCTTCCGCCCCGGGCGCTCCTGGAACGGGCGCCACACCCGCGCCAGCACGGGCCGGGCGCGAGACAGCTCCACCTTGGCGCAGGCGATGTGGGCGCCGGCCCCCTCCACCCCGCTCCAGGCGATCCCCAGCGCCACGCCGCGCTGGGGCAGGGACACCCGCGGCGCCGCGCCCCGACCGTAGACCGCGGCGCTTCCTCCTCCTGCCGTCATCCCGTGGATATCCCCGGTGGGCGCGGGAGGTGTCAACGCGCTCTCCTCCATCCCAGAAGGGGGGCGGGCACGCCGCGGGGGTTCCGCCGGCGGGGAACGCGCTCCATCCTTGGGCCGATGACGCGCTCCCTGGCCGTCCGCCGCGACCCGCACCCGGAGATCCTCGTGGTCGAGGACGACGGCGCGGTCCGGGAGACGCTGCAGGAGCTGCTCGAGGAGGAGGGCTACCGGGTGAGCCCGGCCGCCAACGGGCGCGAGGCGCTGGAGCGGCTGCGCGCCGGGAAGGAGGTCCCCTGCCTCATCCTGCTCGACCTGCAGATGCCGGTGATGGACGGCTGGCAGTTCCGCAAGGAGATGCGGGGCGACGCGGCGCTGGCCGGCATCCCGGTGGTGGTGATCTCGGCCGACGCCGGGCTCGAGCGCAAGGTCGAGGGCATGGCGGCGGCGGCGGTGCTCCCGAAGCCGGTGGAGCTCTCGCGCCTGCTCGACACCGTCCACCACTTCTGCTGACCGGGGGCGGACGGCCTATACTCGCCGTCATGCGCCTCCTCCCCCTCGCCGTCCTGGCCCTCGGCGCCTGCGCGGCCCGGAAGCCCTCCATGCCCGTCGCCTCCGCGGCTCCGCCTCCCGCCATCGCCTACCCGGCGACGCGGACCGACGAGGTCTCCGAGACGATCCACGGCCGGCGCGTCGCCGACCCCTGGCGCTGGCTGGAGGACGAGAAGAGCCCGGAGGTCCAGGCCTGGATGAAGGCCGAGGACGGCCTGGCGCGGCGCTTCCTCTCCGGCCTGCCGGGCCGCAAGGCGCTGGCGGCCCGGACCAGCGAGCTGCTCTACGTCGAGAGCATGGGCGTGCCGGTGAAGCGCGGCCCGCTGCTCTTCTTCTCCCGCCGCCGCGCCGACCAGGAGAAGGCGGTGGTCTGGGTGCGCGACGTCGGCGGCGACCGGCCGCTGCTCGACCCCAACGGCTGGTCCCGGGACGGCTCGGTGGCGCTGGGCGGCTGGAGCGTCTCCTGGGACGGCCGCACCATCGCCTACCAGGTGAAGGCCCACAACTCCGACGACGCCACGCTGCGGGTGATGGACGTGGCGACCGGCCGGGTGTCGCCGGTGGACGTCATCGAGGGCGGCCGCTACGCGCGGGCCTCCTTCACCGTCCGCGGGGACGGCTTCTACTACACCTGGCTCCCCACCGACCCGTCCCTCCCCGAGCCCGACCGGCCCGGGTACGCCGAGATCCGCTTCCACCGGCTCGGCACCGACCCGCGAAAGGACCCGGTGGTCCGGCCGCGCACCGGGGACCCGGCGGTCTTCCAGGACGCCACCCTGTCGCGGGACGGCCACTGGCTGCTGCTCCACGTCTCGCACGGCTGGAGCTCCACCGACGTCTGGTACCGCGACGCGCGCAAGGGGCCGGACGAGCCGTTCCGCCCCCTGGTGGTCGGGAGCAAGGCCCACTACGCGGTCGAGGCCTACCGCGACCGCTTCTACGTCCACACCGACGAGGGCGCGCCCCGCTGGCGCCTGTTCCAGGCCGACCCGGAGCGGCCCGGGCGCGCCGGCTGGAAGGAGCTCGTCCCCGAGGGCCAGGGGACGCTGGAGAGCGTCGCGGTGGTGGGCGGGCGGCTGGCGCTCTCCTGGCTGGAGTGGGCCCAGAGCCGCCTGGAGCTGCGGGAGCTGGACGGGCGCCGGATCGGCGACGTGAACCTCCCCGCCCTGGGCACCGCCTCCCTCCCCTCCGGCGAGCAGGACGCCGACGAGGCCTACTTCTCCTTCGAGTCCTTCACCTGGCCGAAGGAGATCCGCTCCCTGGCGGTCGCCACCGGGGCGACGAAGCTCCTCTTCCGGCCGCGGCTCCCGGTCGAGGCCGGCCGCTACGAGGTGGAGCAGGTGGAGGTCCCGTCGAAGGACGGCACCCGGGTGACGATGTTCCTGGTCCACGCGCCCGGCGCCAGGCGCGACGGGTCGAACCCGGTGCTGCTCGGCGGCTACGGCGGCTTCGACGTCTCCGAGGTGCCCGCCTTCTCGCCCACGCTCTTTCCCTGGCTGGAGCGCGGCGGCGTCTACGCCCTCCCCAACCTGCGCGGCGGCGGGGAGTACGGCGAGCGCTGGCACGAGGAGGGGATGCTGCTGAAGAAGCAGAACGTCTTCGACGACTTCATCGCCTCGGCCGAATGGCTGGTGGCCCAGGGCTGGACCCGGCCGTCGCGGCTCGTCATCCGCGGCGGCTCCAACGGCGGCCTGCTGGTGGGCGCGGCCATGACCCAGCGCCCCGACCTGTTCGCGGCGGTGCTCTGCGGCGTGCCGCTGCTCGACATGATCCGCTACCCGCTGTTCGGCGCCGGCCGCACCTGGACCTCCGAGTACGGCACCGCCGCCGACCCGCAGCAGTTCCAGGCCCTGATCGGCTACTCCCCCTATCACCGGGTGGCGCCGCGGACGCGCTACCCGGCCCTGCTGCTGCTCTCGGCCGACCACGACGACCGGGTCGACCCCATGCACGCCCGCAAGTTCGCGGCGGCGGTGCAGGCCGCCACCACCGGCGGGCCGGTGCTGCTGCGCATCGAGCGCAACGCCGGCCACACCGGCGCCGACCTGCTGCGCGCCCGGGTGGAGCAGACCGCCGACGAGTACGCCTTCGCCTTCGCGGCGATGGGCCTCACGCCCTAGCCTGCCGGGCGCGTGTCGCCGACGGCGGCGCCCCCCTCCCCGCCGGGGCGGGGGCGCGGGGCGCGCCCGGCCGTCCTCGCGGCCGGACGGCGCGGCAGCAGCCGCGCCAGGAGCAGCAGCCCGAGGGCGACGGCGAAGAGCACCGGCTGGCGCAGGTCGGCCTTCACCCGCCAGATGAAGTGCACCACGCCCCCCAGGGCGGCGAGGTAGGCGAGCCGGTGGAGCCGCTTCCAGCGGCGGAAGCCCAGCCGGCGCACCCCGGCGTCGGTGGAGGTGAGGGCCAGCGGCAGGAGCACCAGGAAGGTGGCGAAGCCCACGGTGATGAAGGGGCGCTTCACCACGTCGGCGAGGATGGCCCGCAGGTCGAGGGCCTGGTCCACCCCGGCGTAGGTGACGAGGTGCAGGGTGGCGTAGCCGAAGGTGAGCAGCCCGAGCGCCCGCCGGATGCGCAGCGGCCAGGCGAGGCCGAGCTGCGCGTTCAGCGGCCCGGCCGCCAGCGTCGCCGTCAGCATCGCCAGGGTCCAGAAGCCGAGCCGGTCGAGCAGCGCCTGGATGGGGTTCGCGCCCAGGCCGCCGGTGGCGCCGTCGAAGGCGAGCTTGGCGAGGGGCAGGAGCCCCGCCGCCACCGCCGCCGGGACCAGCCAGGAGCGGCGCGCCATCAGAAGTTCTTCGCCAGGTCGATGCCGGCGTAGAGCGAGGCCACCTGGTCGCCGTAGCCGTTGAAGGGGAGCGTCGGGCGCTTGAAGAAGTCGCCGAGGCGGCGCTCCTTGGCCTGGCTCCAGCGCGGGTGGTCCACCGCCGGGTTCACGTTGGCGAGGAAGCCGTACTCGTTCGGCGCCATCAGGTTCCAGGTGGTGCGCGGCTGCCGCTCCTGGAAGCGGATGGAGACCAGCGACTTCGCCCCCTTGAAGCCGTACTTCCACGGGACCACCAGCCGGAGCGGCGCGCCGTTCTGCCCCGGCAGCACCCGGCCGTAGAGCCCCACCGCCATCAGGGTGAGCGGGTGGACCGCCTCGTCGATGCGCAGCCCCTCGACGTAGGGCCAGGAGAGGATGGGCCGGCGCTCGCCGGGGAGCTGCTCGGGATCGAGGAGGGTGGTGAAGACGACGAACTTCGCCCGGCTGGTGGGCTCGACCCGCTTCACCAGCCCGGCCAGGGGGAAGCCCACCCAGGGCACGACGATCGACCAGGCCTCCACGCAGCGCATCCGGTAGATGCGCTCCTCCAGCGGGAACCAGGAGATGAGCGTGTCGACGTCCACGGACGCCGGCTTCTTCACCTCGCCCTCGATCCGCACCGTCCAGGGGCGCGGGCGCAGGCTCGCGGCGTTGCGGCGCGGGTCCTCCTTGTCGGTGCCCAGCTCGTAGAAGTTGTTGTAGCCGGTGACGACGTCCCAGGGGCTGGGCTTCTCGCCCCCGGCCAGGTCCACCTTGCGGGTCACCGGGAGCGCCGCGCCCTCCGGCCCGCCCGCCCGGGCGGCGGCGGGGAGCATCGCCCCGACGGCGCCGGCGGCGCCGAGCCTGAGGAAGTCGCGCCGCCGGAGCCACAGCGCCTCGGGCGTGGCGTCGCGGTCGCGCAGGTCGGGTCGGAAGGGCATGTCGTCTCCTCTCGGTCCCCTCGGACCCGGGTGGGCCTCGATGGTTCCGGCGGCGCTCCGGCCGGGTGGATAATCGGGCCATGGCCCTGGCGCCCGCGTTCCACGGGGCGTTCGACCGGCTCGCGATGTGGGCCGAGGACCGCGTGGCGCGCCCGCCGGAGCCCTGGCGGCCCGGGCCCGACCACCCGCTGGAGGCCTTCGGCCCCGTCCCGCCGGCGCCGGATCCGCCCGGCGCGCCGGGCCGGTGGCGCTTCCCCTCGGCGCCGTGGGGCGGGCCGCCCGGCGACGAGGTGACGGTGGACCTCCACGCCGCCCGCGGCCCGCGCCGCGGCACCGCCCTGCTCGTCCCGCCGTGGAAGGTGCCGGGGCGCTGGCCGCTGCGGGGGTGGATCGGCCGGCTCGCCGCCGGGGGGCTGGAGGTCTGGCTGGTGGTGCCCCCGCACCACCTGGGGCGCGCCGGGCCCGGCCGGCGCGGCGGCGAGGCCTCGATCGGCAACGACCTGGGCGCGGTCCGCGAGACGCTGGCGCGCACGGTGCGCGAGCTGCGGGCCCTGGCCGCGGCCGCCGCCCGCCGCGGGCCGGTCGGCGCCGTCGGGCTGTCCCTGGGGGCGCTCGCCGCGGCCCACGCCGCCACCGCGCCCGAGCGCCTGGACTTCGCGGTGCTGGTGGCGCCCCCGGCCGATCTCTACCGGACCTGGGAGGGCACCGCCATCGGCGCCCGCTACCGGCGCCTCGCCGAGCGCGCCGGCGCCCCGCTGCCCGCCGGACCGGAGCTGCGGGCCCGGCTGGAGCGCCTCTCGCCCGCCGGGCGGCGGCCCACGGCGCGCCGCCTGCTGGTGGCGGCGGGGCGCTTCGACGCCATCGTCCCGCCGGAGGGGCCGGCGGAGCTGGCGCGGGCCTGGGGGCTCGCGCCGCGCCTCTACCCGCGCGGCCACCTCACGCTCCTCCTCGCCTGCCGGGCGCTGCGCCGCGAGGCGGCCGCGCTGGCGCGCCAGGCGGTGGCGGCGGCCGGGAGCTGACGCGTCGGGCGCGGCGCCTACTTCCCGCCCTTCCTGGCGACGGCGGCGCGGAGCTTCACCACCTCGTCGAAGAAGGCGGCGGGGACGACCTTGCCGCGCACCGCCGGCCAGGAGCGCTCGGCGGCGGCGCGCCACGGCGCCGGGTCCACCTTCACCACCTCCAGCCCCTGCTTCACCATCGCCGCGATGGCGTCGTCGTTCAGCCGCTTGGCCTCGGCGTCGATGCGGGCCCCGAGCTCGTGGGCCACCGCCAGCAGCTTGGGCCGCAGCTCCGCCGGGACCTTGTCCCAGGCGTCCTTGCGCACCACCGTGGCGCCGATGAGGTAGGCCCAGGGGTAGTCGATGAGCTTGTCGGCCTTCTCGAAGAGCCGCGCCGTGAGCACGTAGGCCGGCGGCTGGGTGATGCAGTTGATCATGCCGGTCTGGAGCGAGGGCACGACGTCGGTGGAGGAGAGCACCACCGGCCGGAACCCCACCTGCTTGAAGGCCTCGACGCTGGCCGGGTCGCCGTCCCAGACGAAGAACTTCGCGTCGCCCATCTCGGCCGGGGTCCGGTAGGGCCTGGCGCAGAAGATGTAGATGGTGCCGACCTGGGCCCAGTGCAGGACGACGTAGCCCTTCCGGGCCAGCTCCGCCTCGAGCTGCGGCTGCACCTTGGGGAAGATCGCCGCGAAGTCGGCCGGGCCCGAGATCATCCCGGGCGTGGAGAAGGTGGCCGGCTCGGGCAGCACGTCGCGCAGGCCGATGTTGGTCACCGAGGCGGCCTGGAGCTGGCCCACCGCCATCTTGCGCATCATGTCGCCCTCGGAGCCCTGGGTCCCGCCGGCGTAGATGCGCAGCTTCACCTTGCCGCCGGAGAGGTCGCCCCAGCGCTCGGCCAGCTCCTTGAGCAGCGTGTGCCAGGTGGAGCCCTGGGGCGCGAGGGTGCCGAGCTTGATCTGCACCTCCTGGGCCGCCGCGGGGCGGACCAGCGCGGCGAGCAGGAGCGCGGCGAGGAGCTTCTTCACGGGTCTTCTCCTTGGTGGGCCGGTCGGGTCGATCGGTCAGTTGAAGAGGTCGTCCGCGTGCCGGAGCAGCAGCCGGGCGCGGCGCTGGGCGACGACGTTGGCGAGCCGGTCGGGGGGCGAGCGGTCGGGGTCGGCCTTCACCACCCAGCCGAGCAGCCGGGCGAACTCGGCCCGGTCCTGCGCCTGGACCAGCGGGCCCTCGGCCCAGGCCACCAGGGGCCCGAGCCGGCGCCCGCCGGCCTCGGCCAGGGCGGCGGCCAGGTGGGCCCGGGCGGCCTCGACGCTGCCGCCGGGCCGGGCGGCCTCGAAGCTCGCCGCCAGCTCGTGGACCGCCCCCTCGTTCCAGCCCTCGTCCAGCTCCAGCGCACGCCGCAAGAGCGCCTCCGGCGCGGGCAGCTCGGCCACCAGCGCCATGTCCTCCTTGCCGGCGGAGATGGCGAGGGCCCAGCTGGCCGCCGTCCAGTAGACGAGCGGGAGCTGCTCCTTCTTCAACGGCGCCACCGCCGCCGCCAGGTCCCGCAGCGACCGCAGGCGGGCCGCCACGCCCGGGGTGCCCACCTCCAGGCCGCGCAGCCCGTAGTCGCGGGCCCGCAGGTAGAGCCGGCGCGCCCGCTCCCGCGGCGCCCGGGCCTCGGTCGAGCGCCCCGCCAGCTCCAGCGCGTCGGCGTCCTGCTGCACGAAGGCGTAGGCGTACTGGGTGAAGCCCGAGGCCAGCGCCCCGAGGAGCCCCACGTGGCGCGGCTGCTCCTGGAGCAGCCCCTCCATGGTCTTGAGCCCGAAGGGGACGGCGGCCCGCACCAGCTCCGGGTCGTCGTCGGAGGCGTAGGCGCCGCCCCCCGACGAGACGGCGTCGGCCATGGCGCGGGTGGCGGCGGCGCGCACCGAGCAGCCGGTGGCGGCGAGGGCGAGGAGGAGGGCGAGGCGCTTCAAGGAGGTCGTCCGGGCGAACGTTCGTGGTAGTCATAGAGGCCCCTCCGCGGAGGGTCAATCGCCACGTGAGCGCGCGGACCACAGACGGCCCCGGCGGAGCGGCCTCGCTGCGAAGGGTGCTCGACCGCCTGGAGGGCCTGTTCCTCCAGGGGGTGGGGCTGGTGGTCGGGGCCCTGGGGCTGGTGATGATCGCCGTCCCCGCCGCCGAGACCCTGGCGCGCCGCTTCCTCGACGCCGACGTCCCCGGCGCCTCGGTGGTGGTCCAGAACCTCACCCTGTGGGTGGGCTTCCTCGGGGCGCTGCTGGCGGCCGGCTCGGGCCGCCACCTGGCGCTCTCCACCGCCGAGATCCTGCCCGCGGGCTGGCCGCGCCGCGCCGCGGGCCTGCTCGCGCGCTGCACCTCGGCCGGCACCTCGGCGCTGCTCGCCTGGGCCTCCTGGAAGCTGGTCGCCGCCGACACCGCCAGCGTGCGGACCATCGTCTTCGGCGTCCCGGTGTGGTGGAGCGAGGCCGTCATGCCGGTGGCCTTCGGCTTCATGGCGCTGCGCTTCGCCTGGCGCTCGGGCGAAGGGCCGCAGCGCTGGGCCGACCGGGCCGCCGGCGCCGCCGCCATCGTCGCCGCCCTGGCGCTGGGCCGGGCCACGCCCGCGCCGGGGCTGGTGTGGCTGCTGGGGATGCTGGTGCTGCTCGCCTTCCTCGCCGGCGCGCCGGTCTTCGTCGCCATGGCCGGGACGGCGATGCTGCTCTTCTGGCGCGACGGGACGCCCATCGCCGCGGTGCCGGCCGAGACCTTCCGGCTGGTGAGCTCGGCGACGCTGCCCGCCATCCCGCTGCTCACCGTCGCCGGCTACGTGCTCGCCGAGGGGGGCGCCGCCAGGCGGCTGGTGCGGGCCTACAAGGGCTTCCTCGGCTGGATGCCGGGCGGCGTGGCGGTGATGGTGGCCTTCGTCTGCGCCATCTTCACCACCTTCACCGGCGGCTCGGGCGTCACCATCCTGGCCCTGGGCGGGCTCCTGCTCCCCACCCTGCTGGAGGAGGGCTACCCGGAGGGCTTCTCGCTCGGGCTGGTCACCGCCTCCGGCTCGCTGGGGCTCCTCTTCCCCCCTTCGCTCCCGGTGATCCTCTACGGCGTGGTGGCGCAGGTGCCCATCGGCCACCTCTTCCTCGGCGGCCTGGTGCCCGGGCTGCTCATGGTGCTGGTGGTGGCCGGCTACGGGATGTTCGTCGGGCGGCGCCACAAGGTGGCGCGCCAGCCCTTCCACCCCGGCGAGGCGCTCCGGGCGCTCTGGGAGGCGAAGTGGGACCTGGGCATGCCCACCGTGGTGGTGGCGGCGGTGGTGAGCGGCTACGCCACCGTGGTCGAGGCGGCGGCGCTGGGCTGCGCCTACGCCCTGGTGGTGGAGATGGCGGTGTTCCGCACCATCCACCCCTGGCGCGACCTGCCCCGGGTGCTGGCGGTGGCCTCGACCCTGCTCGGCAGCGTCATCATCCTGCTGGGCGTGGCCATGGGGCTCTCCTCCTGGCTGGTGGACGCCGAGGTGCCGTCGCGGCTGGTGGAGTGGACCACCACCCACGTCCACAGCCCCCACCTGTTCCTGCTGGCGCTGAACGTCGGGCTGCTGCTGCTCGGCAGCGTCCTGGAGATCTACGCGGCCATCGTGGTCCTGGCGCCGCTGGTGGCCCCCATCGGCGCCGCCTACGGCATCGACCCGGTCCACCTCGGGGTGGTGTTCCTGGCCAACCTGGAACTGGGCTTCCTCTTCCCGCCCATGGGGCTGAACCTGTTCCTCTCGGCCTCGCGCTTCCGCAAGCCCCTCCCCTACCTCTACGCCCGCACCGCCCCGTTCCTCGTCATCCTGGCGGTGGGGGTGCTGCTCATCACCTACCTCGACCCCATCACCACCGGCGTGGTGCGGCTCTTCACGCGCTAGGCGCGCCGCTCAGGGCGCGGCGGGGCGCGGGCGCCACTCCCGCAGCGCGTAGATGGCGAAGGTCACCGCCCAGCCGCCGGCCACGTCGATGCCGTAGTGGATGCGGGCCAGCAGCACGCTGGCCACCACCAGCAGGTGGGCGGCGAGCGCCACCGCCCGCAGCCGCGGCCGGTCCCAGAGGTAGAGCAGGAGCAGGAAGGTGGTGGCGGTGTGGCCGGAGAAGAAGAGGTCCTTGGTGAGGTAGGCCGAGAGGGTCCCGTGGCCGAAGACCTGCACCGGGGACACC
>JAJZTO010000057.1 GCA_021848865.1 Myxococcales bacterium | reverse complement strand
GATCAGCCCGAAGTGGGCGATCACCTGGCCGAAGGCCTTGCGCTCCCGGGCGTACTGCACCGCCAGCTGCACCACCTGGCGCGCGCCGGCGACGCAGCCGGCCCCGAGCTTGAGCCGGCCGACGTTGAGCACGTTGAAGGCGATGCGGTGCCCCTTGCCGGCCTCGCCCAGCAGGTTCCCCACCGGGATCCGGGCCCCCTCGAAGGTGAGCGGGCAGGTGGAGCTGCCGCGGAGCCCCATCTTCCGCTCCTCCCGACCCACCGTGAACCCGGGCGTGTCCCGCTCCACCGCGAAGGCGCTGAAGCGCTCGCCGTCGATCTTGGCGAAGACCACGAAGAGGTCGGCGAAGCCGGCGTTGGTGATCCACTGCTTGCCGCCGTCCAGGATCCACTGCGTCCCGTCGGGCGAGAGGGTGGCCCGGGTCCGCGCCGAGAGGGCGTCGGAGCCGGAGCCGGCCTCGGTGAGGGCGTAGGCCGCCACCTTCTCGCCGCGGGCCAGGGCCGGGAGCCACCGCCGCTTCTGCTCCTCGGTGCCGAACCAGGCGAGGGGCAGCGTCCCGACGCCGGAGTGGACGCCCCAGGTCACCGTCCAGGAGCCGCTGCGGGCCATGGCCTCGGTCACCAGCAGGCTGGGGAGCGCGTCCAGGCCGGTCCCGCCGTAGGCCTCGGGCGTCTCCATCCCCAGGAGCCCCAGCTCCCCGGCCTCCCGCAGCAGCCGGCGCAGCAGCTCCGGGTCCTTCTCCTCGATGCGGTCGGCGTTGGCGAGGACCCGCTCCACCGCGAACTTGTCGGCGGCGCGGCGCAGCGCCCGCTCGGTGTCGTCGAGCCCCTCGGGAGTCCGCATCCGCCGGGAGCCCGCGGGCGCCAGCAGGAAGCCGCCGCCGGTGGGAGGGGGCGCGGTCTCGTCGGGTCGCGTCGGCATGCCAGGTCTCACGGGGGGGGGCGGCGCGGCGGCCGCCCGGAACGATGGTCGGTGGGCCGGCGGGCGTCAAGCGCGCCGTGGCCGGGCCGGCTCCGGCGCGTGCCAGGCGGCGGTGACCTCCAGCCACAGCGCCAGCCCCGCCCACTCCCCGTAGGGCGCGAACCAGCGGGCGATGGTGCGGTCCGAGGGGACGCGCTTCAGCCCGCGCCGCTCGCGCAGCGCCGGCCGCACCCAGGAGTCGAGGGAGAGGTGGCGGTGGCGGCCGAGCAGCCGGAGCAGCCCCTCGGTGGCGTAGGGCCCGAACCCCGGCAGGGCGCGGATGCGCCGCTGCAGCTCCTCCTCGGGGACGGCCGGGTCGCGCCAGGCCTCGACGTCCAGCCGGCCGGCGGCCACCTCGCGGGCGATGGCGCGCAGGAAGGGCGCCCGGTAGCCGACGCGGATCGCCTCGCGGAAGAAGCGCTCGGGGCGCGCCGCCAGCGCCTCCGCCCCGGGGAAGGCGCGGCCGCCGAGCGGCGCCGGGGCCCCCAGCCGCTCCACCAGGTTCTTCACCGCGACGCGGGTGAGCCCCCAGGAGCAGTTGGTGGTGCAGAGCATCTTCACCACGTCCTCGAAGACCGTCGGGGAGCGCAGCATCCGCCCGGCGCCGCGCGCGGCGGCCCAGCGGAGGTCGGGGAGCCCGAGCCGCTCCCGCTCCGGCTCCAGCTCGCGGATGCGGCGCCAGAAGGGGGCCAGGTCCTCGGCGAGCGACAGCGCGGCCCCGAGCTGGGCCCGCGCCTCCGCGGCGTCGGCCGCCGTGACCCGCCCCTCGGCGGTCACCCGCAGGGCCAGGCCGCCGCCCGGCCCGCCCCGCTCCGCCGCCTCCACCCGCAGCGTGCGGCCGCGCGAAATCACCAGGGGCCGCGCCAGGATGCGGCGCTCCCGGTCCCAGCTCCACGGCGCCAGGTCATACCACCCGTGACTGCGGACCACCAGGTCGAGGTCGAAGGGTTCGGGCACCTGCATGCGTCAACCGGCTCGCGCGCCGCTCCGGGGACTGCGCTATCCTGCCGTGGAGGAACGCCGCCGCCGCGAGGAGCGCGGGGGCGCCCCGGGACCGACGGAGGCCGCCATGGTAACCGAAGAGATCCGCGCCGGAGAGCGGGAAGAGGAGCCGCTGGAGGGCGACGAGCCCGAGCCCACCGTGGGGCGCGGGACCGACGTCGGCCGCCAGTTCCTGGAGACGCGGATCCAGGACCTGAAGCCGCAGTCGGCGGTCACCGTCCCGGAAGACGCCACCGTGGCCAAGGCCGTCGAGCTCATGCGCCGCAAGAAGGTGGGCGCGGTGATGGTGGTCTCGAAGAGGCGGCCCAGGCGGCTGGTGGGCCTCTTCTCGGAGCGCGACCTGCTGAACCGGACGCTGTCGCTGCGCGGCTACGGCCGCCTCGCCGTGTCCCGGGTGATGACCCGGGATCCGCAGGCGCTGCGCCCCGGGGACAGCTGCGCCTACGCGCTGAACAAGATGAGCGTGGGGCGCTTCCGCCACATCCCGCTGGTGGACGAGAACCACGTCCCGGTGGGGATGCTCTCCATCCGCGACGTGATCGACTTCCTGGTGGAGCTGATCCCCGAGGAGATCAACAACCTCCCGCCGGAGCCGCAGTACCGGTTCGTGAAGACGCCGGAGGGCGGGTAGCCGGCGCCCGCCCGGCGATCAGCTCCGGAGCCGGGACCCCAGCCACTCCTCGTTGCTCAGGGACACCCGGTAGAGCGCCCGGACCTCCTCCCGCTTCCGGCCCGCCGCGGTGAGCCTGCGCAGCGCGGTCCGGACCCGGGCCGCGACCGGGCGGTCGACCCCGGCGGCAGCGCGCCGGATCCTGCGGGCGTAGTCGGCGGTCCCGTCCCCGGGGCGCCTGTCGAACAGCTCGAGGTACTGCCGGCCCAGGCGAGCCCACAGCTCCCAGTCCCACCGCTCCTGGTGCAGCAGGTGGTAGGCGAACGGGCCCGGCAGGGGGACCGGCCTGACGCCTCGCAGGAGCAAGGCGATCGGCAGGTACTGGTCCCACCAGGGCAGGCCGAAGACGAACGGGCTCTCGCCGAGGCCGCGGAGGTCCTCCACGTGGAACGCGAAGAAGTCGTACCCCTCGGGATAGGCTTGCCCGTCACGGGCGCCCAGGGTCGGCACGTCGACGCGCTTCGCCACCACGCACTGGCCCGGCCGGAGGGCGGCGACGAGCCGGGCCGCCTCCGCCGCCGGCTCGAGGAGGATGTCCGCGTTGGTGATGGCCACGGGGCCGTCGGAGACCGAACGCGCGGCGCGCAGCAGGTCGTCGAGCCACACCAGCGGCTTGCCGCAGAGCGGGCGCGCGTCGCGCGCGACGTCGAGGCGGCGGATGGCCTCGCTCCCGATGAGGCCGGCGCTCTCCTCGGCCGCGGCGTTGACGGTGTGCGGCTCGAAGCCGCACTCGCGCCACGACCGGACGCACTGCGCCGCGTAGGCGGGCCCGACGTCGACCCCGGACCCGTCCCTTCGCGCGAAGCGGGGCGGGATGGAGGTGAGCAGCGGCACCCGCTTCACGGTACCCTCCGAGGGGCGGGGACGGGCGCGGGCCGACGCTAGGCCGCCTCGCTCACCCCGTGGCACTTCTTGTACTTCTTCCCCGAGCCGCAGGGGCAGGGGTCGTTGCGCCCGACCTTGGGCACCGACCGCACCACCGTGGCCTGCGCCTTGGGCTTGGCCTCGCCGTCGCCGCCGGCCGCGTCCTCGGCGTGGCTCTCGATGACCGCCTTCATGGCCTTGCGCTGCAGCGCCAGCCGCTTCTGCTCCAGCTCGGCGGCGCTCTCCTGCCGCTGGATCTGGAGGCGGAGCAGGTTGCCGATGACCGCGCTCTTCACGCGCCAGGTCATCTGCATGAACATCTCGTACCCTTCCTTCTTGTACTCCTGCTTCGGGTCCTTCTGCCCGTAGCTGCGCAGGCCGATGCCCTGCCGCAGGTGGTCCATCGCCAGCAGGTGGTCCTTCCAGAGCTGGTCGATGGCCTGGAGGTAGACGTACTGCTCGTAGCGGCGCAGGGCCGGGACGCCGTCGGCGTCGGTGCCCAGCTCCTTCTCCTTGGCCAGGTAGGCCTTCTCCACCACGTTGTAGACCTGCTCCTCGATGGCGCGGCGGGCCTCGGAGGAGCGCCCGCCGGACGCGGCGAAGGTCATCGCCAGGCCGAACTGCTCCTTCACCAGCGCCGCCAGCGCCTCCAGGTCCCACTTGGCCTGGCCCGAGCCCTCGGGGCAGGTGGAGGCCACCATGTCCACCACCAGGTCCTCGACGGTGTCGAGGACGTGCTCGCGCGCGTCGGCCCAGGTCCAGACCTTCTCGCGCCGCGTCTTCTTGCGGGTCTTGGGGTCCTCGTCGAACTCCACCACCGGGATCCCGGCCCCGAAGCCCAGCACCATGCGCCGCAGCCGGTAGATGGAGCGGCGCTGCTGGTTCATCACGTCGTCGTACTCGAGCAGGTTCTTGCGGATGTCGAAGTTGTGGGCCTCGACCTTCTTCTGCGCGCCGGCGATCGACCTGGTGAGGTAGCGGTGCTCGATCTGCTCACCCTCCTCCATCCCCAGGAACTCCATCATCTTGGCGATGCGGTCGGAGGCGAAGATCCGCATCAGGTCGTCTTCCAGCGACAGGTAGAAGATCGACGATCCCGGGTCTCCCTGGCGGCCGGCGCGGCCGCGCAGCTGGTTGTCGATGCGCCGCGACTCGTGGCGCTCGGTGCCGACGATGTGCAGGCCGCCCAGCCCGACCACCTCGCCGTGCTCGGCCGCGGTCTGCAGCTTCAGGGCCGCGGTCCGCTCCTCCAGCGCCTTGCCCCAGGCCTCCCGGCGCTCCTCGAAGGCCTCCTCCTCCTCCCCCTCCATGGGCTCGTCGGGCTCGGGGCCCACCTCGTGCCGGGCCATCATCTCCGGGTTGCCGCCGAGGAGGATGTCGGTGCCGCGGCCGGCCATGTTGGTGGAGATGGTGACCGAGCCCTTGCGGCCGGCCTGGGCGACGATCTCCGCCTCGCGGCCGTGGTGCTTCGCGTTGAGGACGTTGTGGGGGACGCCGCGGCGCTTCAGCAGCGAGCTCACCACCTCGCTCTTGGCCACCGAGACCGTGCCCACCAGCACCGGCTGCCCCTTCTTGTTGCGCCCCTCGATCTCGGCGCAGAGGGCGTCGAACTTCTCCCGCTCGGTCTTGTAGACCACGTCCTCGGCGTCCTTGCGGACGTTGACCTGGTTGGTGGGGATGACGACGACGTCGAGGTTGTAGATCTTGGCGAACTCCTCCGCCTCGGTGTCGGCCGTGCCGGTCATGCCGGCCAGCTTCGAGTACATGCGGAAGTAGTTCTGGAACGAGATGGTGGCCAGGGTCTGGTTCTCGTTCTCGATCTTCACGCCCTCCTTGGCCTCGATGGCCTGGTGGAGGCCGTCCGACCAGCGGCGGCCGGGCATGAGCCGCCCGGTGAACTCGTCGACGATGACGACCTCGCCCTCCTTGACCACGTAGTCCACCTCGTTGCGGTAGAGGTGGTGGGCGCGCAGCGCCTGCTCCACGTGGTGGAGGGTCTCGATCTGGTCGGGGTCGTAGAGGTTCCCGACCGCGAGCTTCTTCTCCATCTTGCCGATGCCCTGGTCGGTCATCACCACCGTCTTGGTCTTCTCGTCGACGGTGAAGTCCTGGTCGCGGATCATCGAGGGGATGACCTGGTTCACCAGGTAGTACTTGTCGGTGGACTCGTCCGAGGGGCCGGAGATGATGAGCGGCGTGCGGGCCTCGTCGATGAGGATCGAGTCCACCTCGTCGACGATGGCGTAGTGCAGCTCCCGCTGCACGTAGTCCTGCAGCCGGAACTTCATGTTGTCGCGCAGGTAGTCGAAGCCGAACTCGTTGTTCTGGCCGTAGGTGATGTCCCGGCCGTAGTTGTCCTGGCGTTCCTGGTCGGTGAGGCCGTGGACCACGCAGCCCACCGCCAGGCCGGCGAAGCGGTGCAGGCGCCCCATCCACTCGGCGTCGCGCCGCGCCAGGTAGTCGTTCACCGTGACCACGTGGACGCCGCGCCCGGCCAGCGCGTTCAGGTAGCAGGGCAGCGTCGCCACCAGCGTCTTGCCCTCGCCGGTCTTCATCTCGGCGATCTTCCCCTCGTGCAGCACCATGCCGCCGATGAGCTGGACGTCGAAGTGGCGCATGCCCAGGGCGCGCACCCCGGCCTCGCGCACCAGCGCGAAGGCCTCCGGCAGGAGCTGCTCCAGGGGCCGGCCGTTGGCCACCTCCTGCTTCCACTTCGCGGTGAGGGCCGGGAACTCGCCGTCCTGCATGGCCCGGAACCGCGGCTCCAGCTCGTTCACCCGCGCCACCACCGGGCGGATGCGGCGCAGCTCGCGCTCGTTCTTGGTGCCGAGGACGACCTTCAGGACCTGGTTCAGCATCCACGCTTCCTTCCGGTTGAGGGGCGGCTCCGGGAGCGGTGCCGCTGGCGCGCCCGCGGCCGGGCCGGGCGGGCGGGCGGGCGGCCCCGGACAGGGGCGTCTCCCGCCCTCTGGATAACGCACCGACGGGGGAATGCAAACGCCGGGGGAACGGCCGCCGGCCGGCCGGCGGCGGACCGGCTACTCCAGGATGAACTTCCTCGGGTTTTCGGGGACGCCGTTCACCCGCACCTCGTAGTGGAGGTGCGGCCCGGTGGACTTGCCGGTGTTGCCCACCAGGGCGACCCGGGTGCCCCGCTTCACGCGCTGCCCGAGCGCCACCAGGATCTGCGAGAGGTGGCCGTAGCGGGTCTTCACGCCGTAGCCGTGGTCGATGACCAGCACGTTCCCGTAGCCGTTCTCCCAGCCCCGGAACACCACCGTGCCGTCGGAGGGCGCGACCACCGGCTGCCCGACGGCCGTGGCCACGTCGAGCCCCTCGTGCATCCGGCGCTCGGCGTCCACCGGGTCGAGCCGCACCCCGAAGTCGCTGGTGAGCCAGCCGTGGGTGGGCCAGATGGAGGGCGTGGTGGCGAGCAGCGACTGGCGATCGTCGAAGTACTCCTGCAGCTCGCGCAGGCTCCGCTCCTGGCGCTGGGCCTCGCCCAGCAGCGAGCCCAGCCGGCCGGGGAGCGCCTCGAGGTTCTCCTGGCCGGCCGGCGCCGGGCCGCTGGCCGGCTGGTCGGGCATGGCGACCGGGCCGATGGCCAGGCCGCGCTCCGGATCCTCGTTGCGGGCCACGGCGCTGCGCAGCTTCTGGTCGTACCGCTCCACCCGGTCCACGGTGGCGGCGATGGTCGAGAGCCGGTCCTTCGCCTCGCCCATGAGCTTGCGCAGCTCGGCGTTCTCGGCGCGCAGGGCCCGGTTCTCGGACCCCTCCGGCAGCAGGCTGAGGTAGTGGGCGAACGTCGCCAGGAGCACCAGCCCCGCGACGGCGAGCGTCCCGCCCCCCTGCAGGAGGAGGCGGCGGGGCAGGTGGAACCGGCGAACCGGCTCGGCGTGCTGCCCCACGACCAAAACGGTCAGCTGTCGCGTCTTTCTCGGCATCGGCTCCGTTCGGCTGTCTCGCTCCGCCGGGGCGGAGCGCACAGGACGAGCGTTCCAACCCGGCGGGTGCCAGCGGCAGTCCCTCGCGTACCAGACACGCGCGACGGCGTCAAACAATAACGTGCCATTCCGGCACCTTGCACACCTACACCCGCTCCAGATCGCTCCTTTGACCAGGCGCTCCCGTGGCCCGAGAATCGGCTGGTGCGACGCGCGACCGGTCCCGCCGCCGGCGATCAGGCCAGGGGGGTGCTGCTCCTGGCGCTGATCGCGGCCCTGTCCGCCGCCTGCGGCGGCCGATCGGCCGTCCGCCCCGAGAGGCCCGTGGCATCCGGCCGGATGGCCGTCCCCGAGGAGCAGCCCCGTCCGGCCCCCTCACCCGACCAGCGGCGGGGCCCGACCCGGGCCCGGCAGGAGCCGGAGCCGCAGCCTCCGCCGCCTCCCCCGGGGCTCCTCGCCGCCCTGCCCGCGCCCACGCGCGCCGCGCTCGTGGCCCGCGCCGAACGGTGGATCGGCCACCGGGGCACGTTCATCGCCGGGGGCCGGCGCTTCCGCCCCGACTGCTCCGGCTTCGTCGAGGCGGTCTACGAGTCGGCCGGCATCCCGGTCCGGGACGCCATCGCCATCCGGCCCGAGGACGAGCGGCGCGCCTCGGCGGCGCTGCAGCGGGCGGCGCGCGAGCTGGGCGTGCTCTACGGGGCGGAGCGGGAGCCGCTCCCCGGCGACCTCGTCTTCTTCGAGGACACCTACCAGCGCGGCCGCCACAGCGTGAACGGCGTCACCCACGTCGGCCTGGTGGAGGCGGTGCTCGGCGACGGCACCGTCCGGTTCCTCCACCGCGGTGGGCGCGGGGTGGCGCGCGCCAGCCTCCGCCTGGCCACGCCGGAGCAGGCCCGGGGGCCGGACGGCGAGCGCTGGAACAGCGCCCTGCGCGTGGCCCGGCGCGGCGACCCGCGGGAGACCCGCTATCTCGCCGCCGAGCTCTTCGCCGGGTTCGGCCGCATCGACCCGGCCCGCGTCGCCTCGGTCCTCGACGGCAACCCGCGGCTGGACCTGGCGGCGCTGGGCTACGGCGAGCCGCGCGCCGCCATCGAGCTGCCCGCCGGGCGCTGAGCGCTGGCCGGCGGCGGGGGCGCGGTGAGCGTCCCGTCGTCGCCCACCCGGACCGCCGCCGCGCCGAAGTCCTCGCGCGACAGGTCGCGCAGCCGCCGGATCACCTCGCCGGCCGGATCGGGCCGCGGGCCGCCCGGCTTCTCCTGCCGGAAGGCGTGGACCCGGCCGCCGAGGAAGGCGCCGCCGGGACCGAGCCGGACGGTGAGCAGCGGCGCCAGGGCGTTGGGCCCCTGGAGGTTGAAGCTCCCCCAGGTGGCGAAGTTGCCGAGCGAGTAGGCGATCAGCCGGCCGCGGTAGATCTCCATGCCGCGGGCGACGTGGGGGCCGTGGCCGAAGACCAGCGCCGCTCCGGCGTCGACCGCGGCGTGGGCGAAGGCCCGCAGATCGCCGCGCGGCTCGCCGTAGAACGCCTCGGGCCCCTCGGGCACGTGCTGGTGCGCGGCCCCCTCGGCGCCGCCGTGGAAGGAGACCACCACCAGGTCGGCCTCCCGGGAGAGCCCCTCGACCACCCGGCGCGCCGTCGCCAGGTCGCGCAGGTCGTTGGTCGCCTCCGAGGTGGCGAAGGCGACCAGCGCCACCTTGCGCCCCCGCACCTCGAGCCGGGCCACGTCGCCGGGCTCGCCGGAGTGGGCCACGCCGGCGGCGTCCAGGGCGGCGCGCGTGCTCGCCCGTCCCCCGGCCCCGAAGTCGCCCGCGTGGTTGTTGGCGACGCTCATGGCCCGGAAGCCGGCCGCCCGGAGCGTGGCCGCGCAGGCGGTCGGCATGCGGAAGGCGTAGCAGTGGCCCGGCCGGGCGTGGGCGCACTTCGTCGAGGTGCCGCCCTCCAGCATCGGCCCCTCCAGGTTGCCCGCGGCGACGTCGGCGGCGGAGAGCAGCGGCGCCGCCCCGGCGAGCAGCCCGCGTCCGTCGTCGGGCGGGAGCACGGAGCCCTCGGGGAAGGTGGAGCCGAGCATCACGTCGCCGACCAGGGCGAAGGTGATCTCGGCGGCCGGGGGTCGAGTGGAGTTCGTCTCCCTCTCCCCGGTCCCGGCCGGGGAGAGGGGCGGTGTGAAGGGCGGGTTCTGGGTCGGGGTCGGAGTCGGGGTCGGAGTCGCGGTCGGGTTCGGATTCGGGTTCTGCGCCGCGCTCGCGGTCGGCGCCGCCGTCGGCGCCACGTGCGCGCAGGCAGCGAGGAGTGCGGCCGCGGCGACGGCGATCTTCCGGTTCATGCGCGCGCCTTCTACCGCCGCGTCCGGCGGCGGCGCAAGCCGCTACTCCGGGAGGAACCAGCGCGGGTTCTCGGGGATCCCGGCCACGCGCACCTCGTAGTGCAGGTGCGGGCCGGTGGAGCGGCCGGTGTTGCCCACCGCGGCGATGCGGGCCCCGCGCTTCACCCGATCGCCCGGCGCCACGAAGATCTCCTGGAGGTGGCCGTACCGCGTCACCACGCCGAAGCCGTGGTCGATCACCAGCACCTTGCCGTAGGCGTCGTCCACGCCGGCGTAGAGCACGGTGCCGTCGGCCGGGGCCAGCACCGGCGCGCCGGACGGCGCGGCGATGTCCAGGCCGCGGTGCATGCTGCTCTCCGCGCTGGCCGGGTCGAGCCGCACGCCGAACCCGCTGGTGAGCCAGCCCCGGGTGGGCCAGAGGGACGGCGTCGAGGCCAGGAACGACCGCTCCTCCCCCGCCCCGCCCGGCGGTCCGGCGGCCGTGGCGGGCGCCGCCGCCGGCACCGGGGGCTGCGGCGCCGGGCCGGGCACGCCGGCGAGCGTGCCGGTCGCGGGCGCGACCGGCCCCTGCGGCTGGTTCTTCCCCGGGTCCTGGAGCTGCGTCACCGCGGTGCGCAGCTTGGCGTCGAAGCGCTCCACCCGCTCCAGGGTGCCGGAGATGTGGGCCACCTTCTCCTGCACCAGGAGGATCTGCGAGCGCAGCTGCGCGTTCTCCTCCTTGAGCACGCGGTTCTCGGCGGCCGAGCCCAGCAGCGAGAAGTAGTGGAGCAGGGCGGCGAGGCCGAGGAGCACGGCGCCGCCGCCGATCCAGGCGCCGCGGCGCAGCCACGGACGCGGCACGCGGAACTTGCGCACCGCCTGCGAGTGATCGCTGACGACGATGACCGTGTACAGCTGCGTGGGCGCAGGCTTCCGCTGCTCTTCCATGGCGAACCGGCCTGCGGGCGCTCAGGCCCGCGGCGCCCCGTCCACGTGCAGGACGATGACGGTGATGTTGTCGTCGCCGCCCCGGTCGTTGGCCAGGTCCACCAGCCGCTGCGGGGCCTCGTCCAGCGTGGAGCTGGTGACGATGTCGCGGATCTCCTGGTCCTCGACGAGGTTGGAGAGCCCGTCGCAGCAGACCAC